>CAZTFZ010000275.1:0-2490 GCA_964613105.1 uncultured Porphyrobacter sp.
CCCTCTTGAAACTCAGCAATCAGCCATGCCCACCATAGGCGCGGTTCCCCCAGAGATTGCGGCTTGGTTCGAGAGGCGCGATTGGCGCATTCGTCGCCACCAGACAGAAGCGCTGACCGCCAGCGATACAGGCAAGCACGCTTTGCTTGTGGCTGATACAGGCGCGGGCAAGACGCTTGCAGGCTTCCTGCCGACATTGGCCGATTTTGCGCCCTCGCGCCTTTCAGGTGAGCCAGTCCCCGAAGGCCTGCACACGCTGTATGTCTCGCCGCTCAAAGCTCTTGCCCATGATGTGCAGCGCAATCTGCTGACGCCTGTGGAAGAGATAGGCCTTCCCATCCAGATCGAAACACGCAGCGGTGATACGCCATCCGACCGCAAGAAGCGTCAACGCTCCCGCCCGCCGCATATCCTGCTGACGACGCCGGAGAGCTTGTCTCTATTACTGTCCTATCCCGATGCTGAGGCGCTGTTTGCGACGGTAAAGCGCGTGGTGATTGACGAAGTGCATGCCTTTGCGACTGGCAAGCGCGGCGATTTGCTCGCGCTAGCGCTCACTCGCTTGCAAGCCATAGCGCCCAATATGCAGCGCATGGCTTTGTCGGCGACATTGGCTGACCCGCAGGGCTATTGCGATTGGCTCGCTCCTGATGGCGATGTTGATCAAGTGGCGCTGATTAAGGGCGAGGAGGGAGCGCCCGCCCAGCTTGAAATCCTTGTGCCTCAGGATGCGCGCGTGCCTTGGGGCGGCCATGCTGCGACTTGGTCTATCCCGCAATTGTACGATCGGATTGGGAAAGCGAAAACCGCGCTCATCTTCACCAATACGCGCTTTTTGGCCGAATATATCTTCCAAAACCTGTGGGAGGCAAATGAGGACAATCTGCCCATTGGCATCCACCATGGCTCGCTATCGAAAGAGGCGCGGCGCAAGGTTGAGGGCGCAATGGCGCGCGGCGAATTGCGAGCTCTGGTGGCGACCGCTAGCCTCGATCTGGGGGTCGATTGGGGCGATGTCGATCTGGTCGTGCAAATGGGCGCTCCCAAAGGCTCCTCGCGATTGTTGCAGAGGATTGGCAGGGCCGGCCACAGGCTCGACCAATCGAGCGAAGCCTTGCTTGTGCCGGGAAACCGCTTTGAGTTCCTAGAAGCGATTGCGGCCAAAGATGCGGTTGATGACGGCCAGCGCGATGGCGATGCTTTGCGGCCCGGCGGGCTCGATGTGCTAGCCCAGCATATTATGGCGCGGGCGTGCTGCGGGCCCTTTGTGGAGCGCGAATTGCTGGCCGAGATACGCTCTTGCCAAGCCTATAGCTGGGTCGATGAGGCGATGTTCACAAGGCTGCTGTCGTTTGTGGAGGACGGCGGATATGCGCTCAAAGCCTATGACAAATTCAAGCGGATCACCCGCGAGAAAAGCGAGGACGGCGATGGCGTTTGGCGGCTGACCCATCCCCAGCAAGCCCAGCGGCATAGGATGAACGCTGGCATCATCATGGATGCCGAAATGCTCGATGTGCGCATTCAGGCTGGTGGCTCTCGGCGGGGCGGGCCAGCGCGGGGCGGACGCTCGCTTGGCCGCGTGGAAGAACGCTTTGCCGCGACGCTCTCAGCCGGAGACACATTCGCCTTTGCTGGCATGAGCTTAGAGGTGGTGGCCTTGCAAGATATGGAAGTGATCGTGCGCGCTTCCAAGAAATCGGCGATGATCCCATCTTATGGCGGGGCGCGCATGCCGCTCACCACGCACCTTGCCGAACGGGTGCGGGCCATGCTGGTGGACCGTGCTGGCTGGGGCCGTTTTCCCGATGATGTGCGCGAATGGCTGGAGGTGCAGGATTGGCGCAGCCAGATGCCGGGGCCGGGGCAATTGCTGGTCGAAAGCTTCCCCCATGCCAAGCGGCATTACAGCGTGTTTTACACTTTCGAGGGGTGGAATGCGAACCAGTCGCTCGGCATGCTGATTACCCGCCGGATGGAGGATCGCGGCCTTTCGCCCATGGGCTTTGTTGCCAATGACTATTCCTTGGCTGTTTGGGGTTTGAAGCCGATTGCTGACCCGACGCCGCTCTTATCGCCAGAGATTTTGCAGGATGAGTTTGTTGAATGGGTCCAAAATTCGCACCTCTTGCGGCGCGCCTTTCGCGAGGTTGCGGTGATTGGCGGGCTGGTTGAACGCCAGCATCCCGGCAAGCGCAAAAGCGGCAAGCAAGTGACCTTCTCGACCGATCTCATCTACGACGTTTTGCGCAAATATGAGCCCGATCATATCTTGCTAGAGGCCGCATGGGCCGATGCGCGCGAGCGTATGACCGATGTCGGCAGGCTTGCTGATTTGCTCGAACGCTCAGCTGCGCAATTGGTCCATGTCGAGCTTGAGCGGGTTAGCCCGCTGGCTGTGCCAGTGATGGTGATGATTGGCCGCGAAGCAACCCCGCAAGGCGCAGCGGATGACGAGCTGTTGCTTGAGGCGGAGAGCCTAGCAGGCGC
>CAZTFZ010000276.1:0-2482 GCA_964613105.1 uncultured Porphyrobacter sp.
GAGAAGCCCTTGATGAGCGGTATGTTGACCGCGATCTCAGGGATGCGTCCTGCGACAAAGCCGACCACCAGCAATTTGCCGCCAAATGTGACGCAGCGCGTGCTTTCGTCGAAAACATCGCCGCCAATGGGGTCGAACACCAGATCGCATAGCCGCCCGTCTGTGAGCTTGGACACGTCCTCGCGAAAACGGCCCTGATTGGCGATGACAGCGCGGGGCTTGGCTATTTCCTTAAGACTTGCGCGCTTGCCCTCGCTATGCGTTGCGGCGATCACCTCTGCACCCAATGCGCGGGCCAGATCGCAAGCCGCTAGGCCCACGCCGCCGCTTGCGCCATGCACTAGGACGCTTTGCCCGGCCTGCAACTGGCCCAGTTCAACCAGCCCAACATAGGCCGTTTGGTAGGCAGCACCCATGGCAGCGGCTGTCTCGAGGCTGATCCCATCGGGGACACGGCGTAAACTCTTAGTGGGGATTGCTGCAAACTCAGCCATGCCGCCCGTTTTTGCGCCGCCAACCACTCGGTCGCCTGTGGCAAAGCCGCTTGCGCCATCAGCCGCTACGACGACGCCCGCCAGCTCCATACCAGCCACAAAAGGCGGCTCGGGTTTGAATTGATAGTCGCCGCGCGTCATCAAAAGGTCTGGGTAATTGAGCGAGGCTGCTTTGACCTCCACCAGCACTTCATCGGCGTTGGGCTGCGGTATTGCACACTGGGCTAAGCATGTGCCAGACAGATCATCGCTCAGATGCTCAACGACCAGAGCCTTCATTGCATTGTCGTTCGCGTTAGAAATTGTCTTTGCCTGCCCTTATCGCCGCAAAGGTTTCAGACGGGCTGCCGCCGCCCCATTGTGCCTGTAGGGCGGGATCGTCGGCGCGCAGAAAGGGGTTGGTCGCCAATTCGCGCGCAAGCAGGGTCGGCACGGTTGGCTCCCCGCGAGAGCGCTTCGCGTCAATCTCGGCAATGTATTCAGCCAAAGCGCTGTTGTCAGGGTCAGCATGAGCGGCAAACTTTGCATTGCCTTGCGTATATTCATGCGCGCAATAGAGCATAGTGTCTTTGGGAAGTGCTTTGATCCGCTCCAGACTGTCCCAAAATTGCGGGGCAGTGCCTTCGAACATCCGCCCGCAGCCCAAGGCGAACACTGCGTCACCAACAAAGGCGACGCTGGCTTGCGGCAAATGATAAGCGATATGGCCATTTGTGTGTCCGCTCACATCGAGAATATCGGCGGTGTATGCGCCAAGTTTTGCGGTGTCACCATGGCTCATCACATGGTCGATAGGCGATAGTCTCTCGACCTCTTTGGGAGCATAAATTTTGGCGCCTGTCGCTGCGACAATATCGGCATTTCCGCCGGCGTGGTCGGGGTGCCAATGGGTGTTCCAAATATGGCTGATGGTCCAGCCCTTGGCTTCGGCTTGGCGCAAATATTCAGCAGCATCAGGCGTATCAATCGCCGCTGTTTCGCCGCTTTCGCTATCGTGCAGCAAAAAGCCGTAATTGTCCGAAAGGCAGGGGAATTGGTGGATTTCTAATGTCATGGGCGCACGATAAGCGCGAAATGCTCCTTATGCCAAGCCTGCATTGGTAAATCAGCAGAAAAGGCTAGCAATAAAAGGCCGCACAAAAGAAAAGGCCCGCCGCTCCGGTTTGGGGAGGGCGGGCCGTTTCGTAAGCTTGTAAAAGCGTTTGAGGCTTATTCCTCGTCGCCTTCTTTTTTGAGCGCTGCGCCCAAGATGTCGCCGAGTGATGCACCGGAATCGGATGAACCGAACTGTTCCACCGCTTCTTTCTCTTCAGCGATCTGACGCGCCTTGATGGAGAAGTTAGGCTTCTTCGAGCGATCAAAGCCAGTGACCATTGCATCAAGCTTAGCGCCTGTTTGGAAGCGGTCAGGGCGTTGCTCGTCACGGTCGCGGCCAAGATCAGAACGCTTGATGAAGCCGGTTGCGCCGTCTTCGCCAATCTGCACTTCAAGGCCGCCTTCGCGCACTTCAAGAACAGTGACTGTAACGGTTTCACCGCGACGCAGGCCTGTGCCGCCAGCAGCGCCTTCTGCTGTTGGAGCGCCTTTTTCAAGCTGCTTCATGCCAAGGCTGATGCGCTCTTTGTCAGTGTCGACATCGAGCACAACGGCTTCGACTTCTTCGCCCTTACGGTGCAGGGCAAGAGCGTCTTCACCTGAAATGCCCCATGCGATGTCGGACATGTGAACCATGCCATCAACGTCGCCATCAAGACCGATGAACAAGCCAAACTCAGTCGCGTTCTTGACTTCGCCATTGACCTTAGAGCCAACCGGATGCTTGTCCGCAAATTCTTCCCAAGGATTGCCTTGAGCTTGTTTCAGGCCAAGCGAGATGCGGCGCTTGTCGGAATCGACTTCCAGCACCAGAACATCGACTTCTTGGCTGGTTGAAACGATTTTGCCAGGGTGAACGTTCTTCTTCGTCCAGCTCATTTCAGAGACGTGGA
>CAZTFZ010000277.1:0-2457 GCA_964613105.1 uncultured Porphyrobacter sp.
TCTTGGCCCTCCTCCTCAATCCACTCATAAACGCCAGCAGGGCAATAGCGCGAGGATGGCCCTGCAAAGACCATCAGCTCGCTTGATTTCTGCAAATCAAGATCGCCCACTTGCAAATGGACAGGCTGGTCCTCTGCATGGTTGGTATAAGAGAAGCTGACCGAGGTGAGCCTGTCAAAGCTGATCTCGCCATCGGGCTTGGGATAGGCAATCGGCTTATACAGGTCCGCGCGCTGCAATGTGTCGCAATCCTTATGATGCTTCATCGCAATCGGCAGACCGATCTTAAGCGTGCGCATCCACATGTCAGCGCCAGCAATCACAGTGCCAATATCGCCGCCAAATTTGGCCACAGCAGGCTGAGCATTTTGGACAAGCTTCAGCTCGTCTGCGATCCAGCTCTCGCGCAAATTGGCTTCATATTCAGACACTTCTGTGTGCTCATGGCCTTGCTTTAGAGCTTCCGCCAAGGCTTCCGCTGCCAGCATCCCGCTCTTCATAGCGGTGTGCGAGCCTTTGATCCGAGGCACATTCACAAATCCTGCCGCACAGCCAATCAGCGCGCCGCCTGGAAAGCCGAGCTTTGGCACAGATTGCCAGCCGCCCTCGTTAATCGCGCGAGCGCCATAGGCCACGCGCTTGCCGCCTTCGAGATATTCGCGGATCGCAGGATGCTGCTTCCAACGCTGAAATTCCTCAAATGGCGAAACATGCGGATTTTTGTAATCAAGCGCTGTGACAAAGCCCAATGCGACCTGTCCGCCTGCTTGGTGATAGAGGAAACCCCCGCCCCAATTGTCGGTTTCCGACAAAGGCCAGCCTTGGGTGTGCAAAACGCGGCCCGGCACATGCTTGTCGGGGTCGATATCCCACAGCTCTTTGATGCCAAGGCCATAAACCTGCGGCTCGCAATCGGCCTCAAGATCAAACTTGGCCTTCATTTGCTTGGTCAGGCTGCCGCGAGCACCCTCTGCAAACAGAGTGTATTTCGCCTCAATCTCCATGCCGGGCTGATAATCAGGCTTATGGCTGCCATCTGCGGCAACGCCCATATCCTGCGTGATGACGCCGCTCACCGCGCCTGCATCGTTGAACATAACCTCGCTTGCAGGAAAGCCGGGAAAGACCATGACGCCCAATTCCTCAGCCTGTTCGCCAAGCCAGCGCGTCAGATTGCCGAGCGAGCCGGTATAACAGCCCTTGTTCGACATAAGCGGCGGCATCATCATATGGGGCAAGTCCCATTTGCCGGTAGCCGTCAGCGCCCAGTGCCAATTGTCTGTGACAGGCGTCTCAGACATAGAACAATCCATCTCGCGCCAATCGGGAAACAGCTCGTCCAAAGCCTTGGGGTCAACCACCGCGCCAGAAAGAATATGCGCGCCAATTTCAGAGCCCTTTTCGAGCACCACAACCTCTAGCTCTTCATTGAGCTGCTTCAGTCTGATCGCCGCTGAAAGGCCCGCTGGCCCGCCTCCAACGATAACCACATCGCATGGCATTGATTCGCGTTCGCTCATGTCACTCTCTTTTCGTCGCATTATCCGTGACTGTCTCTTGATTGGGAGCGCACGGCAGGTCAAGAGATGAAAGTAAGAGAATGACTGATTTGCAGACCCCCTCCCCTTCACTCGGGCTTGATGAGTTCCGGTCCCCAGAGGGGATAAAGGCAGCCCTTGATTGGTGGCGCGAGGCGGGTGTGGATTGCGATTTTGCGAGCGAACCTCACGATTGGTTGCGCCAACCAGCATCGGAACAAGCCGCAGCTAAAGCGGAAGAGGCGCAGGCCAAACCCTCTCTTCCCAAAAAGCCACCACCGACCACGGCTATGGAACGCGCCTTGTCTTCGAGCAGCGCAGGAACAGTCGACGATGCTGCAATAATTGGCGGCGAAGCTGAAAATTGGCCGCAAGACCTCGCAGGCTTTCACAAATTTTGGCTGGAAGAACCGAGCCTAACCGAGGGTTCTAACAAGCAAAGAATTGTCCCTCGCGGCAAAGAAAACGCAGAACTCATGGTGCTTGTCGCTCAGCCCGATGTTCAGGACGGAGCGAGTGACGCCGAGAAAGCGCGGCTGTTGTCGGGACCGCAGGGCACTCTGCTCAATGCACTTTTGCAGGCATGCGGCATAGCAGGAGAAGCGCTCTATCTTGCTAGCGCTCTGCCCGTTCATGATCCTATTCCCGATTGGGAAAGGCTGGCGGCGCGCGGCCTTGGCCCGCTGACAGTGCATCATGTCAAATTGGCTGCGCCAAAGCGCTTGCTCATCTTTGGCCGCAATATTGCGCATCTTTTGGACTGCGAGCCGAATGCAAAAACTGGTGCGCAAATGCTGGGCGAGACCCCGCTGATGATTGCGCCCTCGCTTGATAATCTTGCGCGCTCGCCAAGCAGGCGCGCTCGCTTTTGGAACAATTGGTTGGAATGGTCAGCATGACAATACGCCGCTCACTTTTG
>CAZTFZ010000278.1:0-2452 GCA_964613105.1 uncultured Porphyrobacter sp.
TGACGCCCGATAAGAAAGACTTCATCATCACCTATGTGGTGGAAGAGGGCGAGCGCTATAAATTTGGCGAAGTGGATGTTGAAAGCAATATCCGCGATTTTGACAGCGACACTCTTTCCAACGGCCTGAGGATGCAGGGCGGTGATTGGTATGATGCGAAAGCGGTCGAGGATACGGTTGAGCAATTGACCGATCTTGCGGGCACATTTGGCTATGCATTTGCTGATGTCTCGCCCCGTTTTACCCGCAATAAAGAATCGCTGACGATGGATGTCAGTTTCGTCTTGCGAGAGGCCCCTCGGGTCTATGTTGAGCGGATCGACGTCAATGGTAACACTCTGACGCAGGATAAGGTTCTGCGCCGCGAATTTCGTGTTGCTGAAGGCGATGCCTTTAACTCGCTAGCGGTCAAGCGCTCAACAGCGCGGATCAATTCGCTTGGCTATTTCCAAGAGAATTTCGAGATCAATCAGGTTGATGGCAGCGCGCCAGACCGGATCGTTCTGGAAGCGAACATTGAAGAGCAAGCCACTGGCGAATTGCAATTGTCGGCTGGCTTTTCATCGCTTGAGAGCTTTATTTTCCAAGGCTCTATCCGGCAAAGAAACTTCCGCGGGCGCGGGCAGACCGTTGGTTTGAACGCCAGCATCTCGCGCTTCTCGCGGTCGGCACAAGTTAGCTTTACTGAGCCTTACGTCTTTGACCGCAATATCTCGGCTGGGATTGATATCTTCCGCCGCGATCTCAACAGCTTCAACTTCGGCTCTGGCAGCACGACATTTGCGCAAGCGACCACTGGTCTTTCGGCGCGCATCGGCGTGCCTTTGTCAGAGTTTTCGTCCTTTGTTGCAAGCTACACGCTCAATGTTGACGATGTGTCTTTGGATGAGAATAACTTCTTTGCTGACTTTGATGGCGATGGTATTGCCACTTGCGAGCCCTTGCTGGCTGGTCAATTCCTCTGCGATGCAATCGGCAAGCGCACCAGTTCGATCCTTGGTCTGACCCTTTCGCTGGACAACACCAACAGCCGTTTGCGTCCTACCCGTGGCCGTTCGATCTCGGTGACAGGCGAGTTTGCGGGGCTTGGCGGGTCTGTGCGATATGCGCGTATCCGAGGCCGTGCTGGCCAATATTTCACTTTGGGTAGCGGCTTTGTCTTGGCCTTGACGGCAGAAGGCGGAGCGATCCGCAGCTTTGAAAACCGCGGCGCAGGCCTTGATGATGTGCGTCTGACCGACCGTTTCTTCCTTGGTGAGCCGCAAATTCGCGGCTTTGATATTCGCGGCGTTGGCCCGCGGGTTGTTCGGCGGACAGTTTCCAGCAGCGTTCCTCCTGAAACCACATTGCTTGAGCAGCTTAACCTTGACCGTCAAAGCGTTCAGGAAGATGCAATTGGCGGCACTGCATATTATCTGGGCCGGGCGGAGATCGAAATTCCACTTGGCACTGGTGCGCGTGAATTGGGGCTAAGGCCTTCGATTTTTGCCGATATTGGTTCAGTGTTCAATGTGACAAACCCAAGCACTGCGAACACTCTATTGCCGGTTACATTCGGGGTGGATGCAAATGGACAGCCTTTGGAGGTTCAAGAAATCTTTCTTGGTGACAGCCCAAGCCCGCGCATTTCTGTCGGTATTGGTGTGAATTGGAATTCACCCTTTGGACCGTTCAGAATCGATTTGGCGCGCGCTCTTAAACAGCAGCCTGGTGACGACACCAAGCTGTTCTCCTTTAACGTAGGAACTCAATTCTAATGAAGACACTCATTCAAACGCTCGGTTTTGCGGCTATTGCAGCAGCAGGTCTGGCTTCTGTTCCGGCATCAGCGCAGGTCAATGGCATCGCCACCAGCAGCCCCGAGGCTGTGATCGTGCGCAGCCAAGCTCGGATCAACGCCTATCAGCAAATCTCGCAGACCTATGCGACCCAGCTGACGCAAATGAACACCATTCGGCAAGAGATCAACACACAGCAGCTTGCCCTTGATACAAACAATGATGGCCAGCTGACTGAGGCGGAAGTGAACGCCAATCCCGGCGCAGTTCAGCAGATCCAGCAAAAAGAACAGCAGGTTCAGCAATTGAGCCAGCCATTGGTCTTGGCGCAAACCTATGTCATTGAGCAGCTTATCAACGACTATAGCAATGCGCGCGATGTTGTGATCCAGGCTAAGAATATCCAGCTGATGATTACACCTGATGCGCTGCAATATGCGCCTGAAGGTGTGAATGTTACGAGTGATATTGTTGCCGCTCTTAATCAGCGCCTTCCTGCAGTTGCCGCTGTTCCGCCCGCTGGTTGGCAGCCGCGCCGTGATTCGCTGCAAACCCATCAAACGGTTCAGCAAATCCTTGTCGCAGCAGCACAGCAGCAAGCCGCACAGCAAGCGCAACAAGGACAAGCACCGGCTCCTGCGGGCCGCTAAGGCTTTGAGGGCCAAGGGGGCCTA
>CAZTFZ010000279.1:0-2444 GCA_964613105.1 uncultured Porphyrobacter sp.
TCGCTCGCATCGGCGCGAGAGGCTGTGAACAGAGTGGCTGCGCCTTCGCGCTGCGCATTGGTGAGCTGCATCGCGCGGCTCTTTTCAAAACCCGCCATTTGTTCGGCCATAGCTGCGCCATCGCGCCCGCCAACGTCGAACAAAAGCCGCTCGAAATTGGAACTGACCTGAATATCCATGCTGGGCGCTGCGGTCGGCGTGACTGCTCCGGCTGAATAATCGCCACTGGTCAGCGCTCTGTGCAAAATATCATTCACATTGGTTGCCACCACCAAACGCTCAATCGGCAAGCCCATTCGAGCCGCAACATGGCCAGCAAAGACGTCGCCAAAATTGCCCGTCGGAACGCTGAAAGCAACCTTTCGCTCAGGCGCGCCCAATTGCAGCGCAGACGCAAAGTAATAGACGACTTGCGCCAACAGCCGCGCCCAATTGATAGAGTTCACAGCGCCGATACGGTGCGTTGCAGTCACTGATTGGTCGTTGAAAATCCGCTTCACCATGGCCTGCGCATCGTCAAAGCTTGCATCTTCAACGGCGATGTTATGGACGTTTGGCGCCCGCACCGTGGTCATCTGGCAACGCTGAACATCGCTGATCCGGCCCTTGGGATGGAGCATGAAAATCTCGACGCGATCACGCCCTGCTACCGCATCAATCGCCGCGCTTCCCGTATCCCCGCTAGTTGCGCCCACGATAGTCAGATTGCTGTCTTCGCGCTCAAGAAACTCCTCGAACAACAGCCCCAGCAATTGCAGCGCAACATCTTTGAAAGCCAGCGTCGGCCCATGGAACAATTCGAGCAGATAATTTTGATGATCGAGCTGGACCAGAGGCGTCACTGCGCGATGGGCGAAACGGCCATAGGCAGTCTCGCAGAGGGTGAGCAGACGCTCTGGTGCAAGGCTGTCGCCCACGAAAGGCTGCATAACGCGCGCCGCCAATTCGGCATAGCTCAGCCCGCGCATTGCAGCGATCTCTTCATGCGAGAATTGCGGCCATTGGCTGGGCACATAAAGCCCGCCATCGCTGGCCAGCCCAGCCAGTGTCACACCGGCAAAATCGAGCGTCTCAGCGCCACCCCTAGTCGAAACATATTTCATGGTGGGGAAGCGATTAGCGGCGCAACGCAGGCTCGGCAAGCCATCCTAGCTTTGGGGCCAGCTACACCGTCTTTAAGCCGCAGTCACAAACTTCCGGCTGTGGCGCAGCGCTAGAAAATAAATCAGCAGCGCAGTGAAGGCAAAAAGGAACCACTGGCCCGCATAGGCCAGATGATTATTGGGCAAATTGTTGGGATTGGGCGCTGGCAATTGGGCTAGGCTAAAGGCAGGCGGTTTGGCAATAAGGCGGACCCCATTGCTGTCATCTGCGCCCGATGGAGCGACCCAGCCTGTCACACGCCCACCCTTCCAATCGACAATTTGCGGCCGCTGCGTCCAGCCAAGCATAATCTCTGTCTGGCCGCCGCCTGCCAGTTCGCACAAAGCCACTTGGGCCAGCCCGCTTGTGCCCTTGGGATCGCGAGCGGCCGTGCTGCGGGAAGAAATCACACGGGTGCAAGTGACCTCGCTTAAGCGGTAAAGCGCATCATCAGCGGAAGCCTCATCGCGCGGGAAAGGAACGGGATCGGTGACTTTCAACGTCTGATTGAAATGGGCAATCAGCGCCTTCTTTTCCTCTGAACGGTCCAATTGCCAAAAGCCGAGCATCACCATGATCGCCGATGCCGCCATCACAAGCGCGGTCGAGACAAGCGGTAGGCCCTTTTTGACCGCGCCCTCATGCTCCATATCATCAGGCCCGGTCTCGCTCATAATGCCTTATCCATAGCCTGCCCGTCCATCGCCTGCCCGTCTATGGCCTGATCGCCCTCAGCCTCATGGCGCTGCTCGAAAGCGGCATAGAGCAGCGCTGTCTTGTAAAAACGCAAAACCCCCAACACCGTAGCTATCGTGACCGGACCCCAGACTAGCGCCAAGAGCCACAAGGGAAATTGCACCAAGCCATCAATCCAAAGCGCCAAGGCTATCAGCCCGCCTGCAAGAACCATTGTCAGCAGCCCTGCAAGCCTTGCTCCGCGCTCCAGCTTAGCAAAATCAAGCCCACAGTGGCTGCACTCTATCGCTATGCTCGCCGGAGCCTCGAAAAGAGTGCGCTCACTGCATTGCGGACAAGCACCAAAAAGGGCGGCCTCGACCAATGCGCGCCGCCCTTTTGGTGATCTATTTATGGTGCGAGCCATATTGGGGTGCGGGCCAATTTACGCCAAGGCCCAAGCCTTAGATGACTTCTGCGCCCCAACCGCCCCAGACATATACGGCGATGAAGAGGAACAGCCATACGACGTCGACAAAGTGCCAATACCAAGCTGCCGCTTCAAAACCAAAGTGCTGACGCGGGGTGAAGTGGCCCTTGTAAGTGCGGAACAAGCACACCGCGAG
>CAZTFZ010000280.1:0-2433 GCA_964613105.1 uncultured Porphyrobacter sp.
GGACCGCTTGAATGGCTGACTTTGCCCGCATCCTTGGCCCAAACTCTGGCTCGCCCTCTAACAAGGCCGCGACATCCCCGCTAACGCTGGCGTCGGTCGCGCGGGGTAGCCAGCCTTTGGTCATGGCTGATTTGGCCCGCGCAGCAAACAAGCGCGCTGTTTTCATCGCCGCTGATGAGGCCGCAATGCGCTCGGTTGCCGATGCCGCGCAATATTTCGCGCCAGAGCTGGAGGTCATCAGCTTTCCCGCTTGGGATTCGCTGCCCTATGATCGCACAAGCCCTGCCTTATCGGTCAGTGCAGATCGTCTGTCCGCGCTCCACAAATTGCAGAGCGGCGGCGATAAAAAGCAATTGCTCGTCACCACGGTCAATGCCGTTTTGCAGCGCGTGCTCAGCCCATTCAGGGTCCGCGAAAGCGTGCGCGAATTTGCACCCGGCACGCAGATCGGGATGGAGAGCCTTGCTGCTCTGCTCGCCCGCCAAGGTTATGGCCGAACAGACACCGTCGTCGATGCTGGCGAGTTTGCCATTCGCGGATCGCTAGTGGATATTTTCCCAAGCGGCTTGGAGGCAGGCCTCAGGCTCGATTTCTTCGGCGATGAGCTTGAAAGCCTGCGCCTGTTCGACCCAGCCACACAGCGCAGCACTGGCACGCTCGATAGCCATCTGCTGCTTCCCGCCAGCGAAGCCTTACTCGATCCCGACAGCATCAAGCGTTTCCGCAGCCGCTACCGCGAGATGTTCGGCGCATCGGCCACGCAAGACCCGCTTTACGAGGCTGTTAGCGATGGTCGCAGATTGGCGGGCATGGAAAATTGGCTGCCTTTGTTCGAGGAACGGCTCGACACACTGTTCGACCATTTGCAACCCGACGATGTGTTGGTGATGGATGCAAGCTGCGCAGTTGCCGGGGAAGAGCGGCTTGGCGATATTGCCGACTATTACGAGCAGCGCACCAGAACAGCCGGCCAAGCTAAAGGAGGCTATCGCCCGATTGAACCGGCCTCGCTCTACCTAAGCGCCGAAGAGTTCAAAGCAGCCACCGACCAATTCCCGGTCCATCGCACCACGCATTTTGCTCAGGCTGAGAGCGAGAATGTGATCGATCTGGGCTTTCGTTCGGGCCGCGATTTTGCGCCTGACAGGGCCCGCGGCGAGAATGTTTACGAAGGGCTGGCCGAGCATTTCAAAGGCTTGAGCAAGGCTGGCATCCAGCCTCTGTTTGCGGCCTATTCCAAAGGCAGCCGCGCCCGCATTACCTCTATTTTGGGCGAAGCGGGTTGCACACTCGCTCAGGCCGAAAGCTGGCAAGAGGCGCTGGCGCTGTCGGCCAAAGGAACGCCCACAGCGCTGATCCTGCCGATTGAAAGCAGCTTTGCGAGCGCAACGCTTGAGCTCGTCACAGAGCAGGATGTGCTGGGCGACAGGCTGGTCCGGCGCAAAGCCAAGCGCCGCGATGCTGATGCCTTCTTGGCAGAGCTTGCCGCTCTCAGCCCCGGCGATCTGGTGGTCCATACAGAGCATGGGATTGGTAAGTATTTGGGGCTTGAGCCGGTTACGGTCGGCAAGTCCAAGCATGATTGCGTTCGCTTGACCTATAAGGGCGGCGACAAGCTGTTCATTCCGGTTGAGAATATCGACGTGCTCTCTCGCTATGGCAGCAGCGAAGAGGCGGTCATGCTCGACCGATTGGGCGGCGAAGCATGGCAGCGGCGCCGCTCCAAAATGCGCGAGCGTATTCGCGAGATTGCTGGCGAGCTGATGAAAACGGCGGCGGCTCGCGCGCTCAAGAAAGCGCCAGTGTTCACTCTTGAAGACGGGCCATACAACCAATTCCTCGACCGTTTCCCATGGGAAGAAACCGAGGATCAGGAGCGCGCGATTGCCGATGTCTTGCGCGATTTGGAAAGCGGCAGACCGATGGACCGCTTGGTCTGCGGCGATGTTGGCTTTGGCAAAACCGAGGTCGCTTTGCGCGCCGCTTTTGTGGCTGCAATGAACGGCCAGCAGGTCGCGCTGGTGGCCCCCACCACTCTGCTTGCCCGCCAGCACTTCCAGAATTTCTCAGAGCGCTTTGCAGGCTTCCCTTTGAAGGTCGGTCGCCTCAGCCGCCTTGTCCCAACCGCTGAAATGAAAGCAACCCGCGAGGGGCTGGCCGATGGCACGATGGATATTGTCATCGGCACCCATGCTATCCTTGCCAAGACGACCGAGTTTAAAGACCTAGGGCTTGTGATTGTTGACGAGGAACAGCGCTTTGGCGTGACCCATAAGGAACGCCTCAAGCAATTGCGCGCGGATGTGCACATGCTGACGCTCACCGCGACGCCAATCCCGCGCACGCTGCAAATGGCGATGACGGGCCTGCGCGAGCTTTCCACGATCCAAACCCCGCCGGTCGACCGGCTCGCTGTGCGCACCTATGTGATGG
>CAZTFZ010000281.1:0-2407 GCA_964613105.1 uncultured Porphyrobacter sp.
TCTTCATCATCAAGCAGCCTTGTGGTTTCAGCGACGATTGTTGCCGTATCTGTGCCCACCAATTTGGCCGTGCCTGCGGCCACGCCCTCGGGCCGCTCGGTCGTCTCGCGCATGACGAGCACAGGCTTGCCAAGCGCAGGGGCCTCTTCCTGAACGCCGCCGCTATCGGTCAGCATCAGATAGGATATGTCGATGAGACGCGCAAAATGCGGGTAATCCAGCGGTTCAATCAAAGCGACATTATCGAGGCCTGCGAGCGCTTCATTCATCACTTTGCGCACATTGGGGTTGAGGTGGACGGGGAAAATCACCGCCACATCATCGCGCGCCGCAATCTGGCGAACAGCGCTGGCAATGCCCTCCATCCCCTCGCCAAAGTTCTCGCGGCGATGGCTGGTCATGCCGATAATGCGCTTGCCAGCAAAGCGTGTTTCAAGCTCGGCTAAACCGCTCGCCAATTGCGGCTTTGCAGCGACTTGCTTCGTCACCCATTTAAGAGCATCGATCACCGTATTGCCGGTCACATGGACGGTGTGTGCATCGGTGTTTTCCGCCAGCAAAGCATCCGCGGCGGTTTGCGTTGGCGCGCAATGAAGCGCTGCAAAACTGCCCACCGCACGGCGGTTCATTTCCTCAGGCCATGGGTGGTACAAATCGCCAGAGCGCAAGCCCGCCTCAACATGGCAGACAGGAATTTTGCGATAATAGGCGGCAATCGCGCCCGCCATCACCGTGGTCGTGTCGCCTTGGACGATCACCCAATCGGGCTTCTCCTCGTCCAAAACCTTGCCAATCTCAACCAAAGCGCGAGCGGTCAGCGCATCGAGCGATTGGCCGGGCGTCATCAGATTGAGATCATGGTGCGGGGTGACGCCCGAAAGCGACAGCACTTGATCGAGCATTTCGCGATGCTGAGCAGACACGCAAACGCGGCTTTCAAAGCGCGGATCGGCCTCCAATGCGTGCACAAGCGGGAACAGCTTAATCGCCTCTGGCCGAGTGCCGAAAACTGTCAGAATGCGCTGTGTTTTTGCCATGATTGCCCCCAAAGGCCGCTGTAACGACCGGTGTTAGCCTGCCGCCTTAGGGCAAGGCCGTTAGGAATGCCTAAATAGCGCCGCTTTTTTGCGAACGAGCTTTAGCCATCATCATCTTGAGCAGGAGCGGGCAGTGGAGCAGGCAGATCGTCGGCGCTCTCTTTAGCGCCTTCCTCACCGGGCAACGCACCAGCGCGCTCGCGCTCAAGCCGGTCGAGATAGGCTTGCTCGATCTGTTCGACGCGCGCTTGTTCGGCTGCTGCATCGGCATCAATATTGGACAAGCGATCCTCGCGGGCGGCTTGGATCAACTGGCTAAAGCGAACGCCCTCGCCATTGCGTTTGTCGGCAAAGGCATCATCGATCAGCCTTTGCGTGCATCCGGTAAAGCCGCCAGCGCCAACGGGCGAGCAGGACAAAGTGCCAAAGCTGCCGATCAGCTCAAGCCTTTCAACCCTTTGCGCCCAAGCCTGATTTTCAGGGTTCTCGCTAAAGCGAAGCGTTTCTGGAATGCGGTAGCGGTCGCCATCGGGCAGGCGCGCAATCACGCAAATCGCATCCTCGGGGCATGGCGGGGCCGCATCATCGCCATAAACAAAGGCGGTTTGGACGGTATCGGTAATTTGAGGGCCAGTGATAGGAAGCGGCTCTGCCTCAACGCCCTGCACATCAGCACTCTGCGCGTTCAGTGGGGCCATTAGCGGCGCGCCCATTACAAGCGCTGCCATGCCGACAAATTTGGTCAAAGATTGCATGCTCATAAGGGTCCTTTTGGGTTCTGGCTCAATGAAACACCAGCAAATACCTTGGCTTTGAATACCTTGGTTTTTCGGCTGTGAATAGGTGCTGAAGCGCCCCACAGTTTCGGCCGATTAGACGCGTTCGGACAGCTTAATCGCGGCTCTGCAACCAAATCGGATAAGCCCCGACAAAACCGGATAGGCTGGCGCTCGTTCTGCGCCTGCTGCCAAAGCGGTTTCGCGATGCTCGCGCTCTTCATCGCGGAATTGCTCGACCATGGCGGCCAATTCTGGATCAGCGTCGCTCGCCTCAAGCTCGTCCAATTGCTGCGTATAATGCCGGTCGATCTCTTCCTCGATTGCAGCCGTGCAGGCCATCGCCGCCTCTGGCCCGATCAAGGCCGTTCCTGCGCCAAGGGCAAAGCCAGCAGCCGACCAAAAGGGTTGCAGCGCCGTAGGACGAACGCCGCGTTTTGCCATCAGCGCATCAAACTTCGCGCGGTGCACCGCCTCTTGCTCGGCCATGTGAGCAATCTCGCCAGCATGCGGGCCGCGATCGCCCATCACTGCCATTTGTCCTGCATAAATACGGGTCGCGCCAAATTCGCCCGCCTGATCGACGCGGATCAT
>CAZTFZ010000282.1:0-2403 GCA_964613105.1 uncultured Porphyrobacter sp.
GGTTCTGGCGGAGTGACAGCCGCTTTTGCTGGCTCTGCTGCATCCTGAACCTCAACCTCGGCATCGGTTTCTATAACGACCAGCATCGCGCCCACGGCGACCACATCACCCGCTTCGCCCGCCAATTCGACGATTACCCCATCAACCGGGCTTTCAATATCAATCGTCGCCTTGTCAGTCATCACATCGACAATGTGCTGATCTTCGCTGATTGTATCGCCCAAGGCGACATGCCACTCGACCACTTCGGCCTCGGCAACGCCCTCGCCCACATCGGGCATGGTGAATGTAAATCGTGCCATTGCGTCTAACCTTTCAGCAGAGTGTCTATCGCCTCGCCAATGCGAACGGGCCCAGGAAAATAGGCCCATTCGAGGCTGTGCGGATAGGGGGTATCAAAGCCGGTCACTCGGGTCACAGGCGCTTCGAGGTGATAGAAACAGCGCTCTGTCACCAGCGCCGACAGTTCCGCTCCAAAGCCCGATGTGCGGGTCGCCTCATGCACGATCAGGCATTTGCCGGTCTTTTTGATCGAGTTTTCGATTGCCTCAATATCGAGCGGAACGAGCGTGCGCAGGTCGAGAATATCGGCCTCCACACCCTTTTCGCGCGCCACTGCCTCTGCCACGTGAACCATCGTGCCATAGGCCAGAACAGTCAGTTCATCGCCTGTGGTAACGTGCCGCGCCTTGCCCAAAGGCACTCGGTAATGGCCTTCGGGAACCACGCTGTCGCGGTGCTTTTTCCAAGGCTCAACCGGCCTGTCGTAATAGCCATCGAAGGGGCCATTATAAATCCGCTTAGGCTCAAAGAAGATCACCGGATCATTGTCTTCAATCGCGCTAATCAGCAGCCCCTTGGCGTCATGCGGTGTTGCCGGAATGACGGTTTTGAGGCCCGCCACATGAGTGAACATCGCTTCTGGGCTTTGGCTGTGGGTTTGCCCGCCAAAAATGCCGCCACCAAAGGGCGAGCGGACGGTCAAGGGCGCGATAAATTCATTGGCCGAGCGGTACCGCAGACGCGCCGCTTCGCTGACCAATTGATCAAGGCCGGGATAGATATAATCGGCAAATTGGATCTCTGGCACAGGCCGCAAGCCATAGGCGCCCATCCCCACCGCAACGCCGATAATCCCGCATTCCGAAATGGGTGTGTCAAAGGCGCGGGTCTTGCCATATTTCTCTTGCAAGCCTGCCGTGCAGCGAAAAACGCCGCCGAAATAGCCAACATCCTCGCCCATAACGATCACATCGTCATCAAGCCCCATCATGACATCAAGAGCATCGTTAATCGCCTCGATCATATTGAGGCGGCGTTCGGAATTATCCGCATTGTCTGAATTGGGCTTAGCCGCTTGCTGCGTTGCAGATTTGCTCATCAGCGCGGTCTCCCATCAGGAAAATCGCTCGCAGGGAATTTCGCTTCACGCTCGCGCGTTGCTTGGGCGGCCTGCTCTTTCAAATGCCAAGGCAGTTCTTCGAACACATCTTCGAACATTGTACGGAAAGGGTGATGCAGACCATGCCCCAAAATGCCATTGGCCTCGGCCTCTTTGGTGGTCTTTTTGACAAGCTGAGCTGCGGCCAAATCCATCGCGGCATGGCGCTCCTCATCCCATTCGCCCAGCGCAATAAGGTGGCTTTTGAGCCTGTTGACAGGATCGCCCAAGGGCCATTCAGCGCCCTCATGCGCGCTGCGATAGACAGATGGGTCATCCGAGGTCGAATGCCCCTCTGTGCGATAGGTGAAGAACTCGATCAGCGTCGGTCCGCCATTGGCCCTTGCGCGCTCTGCCGCCCATTTCTCCGCGGCGTAACACGCCAAGGGATCATTGCCATCGACCCTGAGACCCGCGAGCCCATAGCCAAGCGCGCGCGCAGCAAAAGTCGTCCGTTCTGCGCCAGCAAAGCCGCTGAAGCTGGAAATTGCCCATTGATTGTTGACCACATTCACAATGACCGGAGCGTTATAGACAGTCGCAAAGGTGCAAGCGGAATGGAAATCCCCTTCCGCCGTGCTGCCCTCGCCCACCCATGTGGCCGCAATCCGGCTGTCGCCCTTGATCGCCGACGACATGGCCCAGCCGACCGCTTGCGGAGTTTGCGTCGCCAAATTGCCGCTGATCGTGAAAAAGCTGTGCTCGCGGCTTGAGTACATGATCGGCAGCTGACGGCCCTTCAATTTGTCGCCTTTGTTCGAATAGATCTGATTGATCATTTCGATCATCGGATAGCCACGCGCGAGCAATATGCCTTGCTGGCGATAGCTTGGGAAAACCATATCATCGCTGGCCAGCGCCATAGCGGCAGCAATGCTGGTCGCTTCTTCGCCAGTGCATTTCATATAGAAGGAGGTTTTGCCCTGACGCTGGCCGCGAAACATCCGCTCATCAAAGGCGCG
>CAZTFZ010000283.1:0-2390 GCA_964613105.1 uncultured Porphyrobacter sp.
CCGTCGAGAAATTCTGTGTCGCCAAAGCAGATGAAGAACTGGCTGTTCGCGCTGTCAGGCACTTGCGTGCGCGCCATAGAGCAGGTTCCGCGCACATGCGGCTCTGCATTGAACTCTGCCTTCAAATCGGGCTTGTCGCTGCCGCCCATGCCAGTGCCATTGGGGCAGCCGCCTTGAGCCATAAAGCCGTCGATAACGCGGTGAAACACGATGCCATCGTAAAAGCCTTCGCCAACCAATTCTGTGATCCGCGCGACATGGCCGGGGGCCAGATCAGGGCGCATAGTGATGACAACATCACCGGTTTCGAGTGTTAGGGTAAGCTTGTCAGCCATGGGGTGTTTCTCCTGAGTAAATTTTCTCTGGCGCGTATAAAGCTTTGTGCAGGCGAGTCACCCCTCCCTTTTGCCCTCCATTGCAAAAACGGCAGGCTTTGCAAAAAGAGCAGCCATTCGCGCGCTTGGCTTTTGCGCAAGTGCGCCCTATCCCCTGCCGCGTGGCGCATGACGAACCCCTCGATGACGGCGTAATGCTGGACGAAGCCCCCTCCCATACCGAGGGTGATGAGGCCGCGCGCCCTGACGACCGGATTGATGATGAGCGTTATGACGAGGAAAACACGCTCAAACCCGACTATGTCCACCGCGTAGAGGCGGCTCTGGATGCTGGCGACAGGGGCCGCGTCTATGAGCTCGTCGAACCGCTGCACCCGGCTGACATTGCCGATTTGATCGAATTGTTCGAGCGTGATGAGCGCGCTGATCTGGCCTCTGCCATCACCGATCTCATGAGCAGCGATGTTGTTGCAGAGCTCAACGATCACGTGCGCGAAGATATGATGGAGGCGCTGGAACCCGAAGCGGTCGCCTCTATCGCAGAGCAGCTTGAAACCGATGATGCGGTCCAGCTGATCGAGGATTTGGACGAGGCCGATCAGCAAAAGATCATCGCCGAACTGGAGCCTGAAACGCAAGCTGCGGTCGAAAATGCGCTCTCCTATCCAGAGGAAACAGCAGGCCGCTTGATGAGCCGCGAATTTGTCGCCGTGCCCGAACATCTCAGCGTTGGCGGCCTGATCGATTTTCTGCGCGACACCAGTGATGTAACTGCCGAATTTTACGAGATTTTCGTGGTGGACGAGCGCCATCACCCCGTCGGCACATGCCAGCTATCGTGGATATTGCGAACCCCGCGCCAAGTGGCGTTGTCTGATGTGATGAAGCGCGACCAAACGCTGATCCCAGTGGGCCTCGACCAGGAAGAGGTCGCTCTGATGTTCCAGAAATACGGCCTCATCAGCGCCGCCGTGGTTGACGAGAACGAGCGGCTGGTCGGGCAAATGACCGCCGATGATGTGGTGCATATTATCTCTGAAGAGGCAGGCGAAGATGCTCTGCTGATGTCGGGCGCTGGCGAAGGGGATATTAACGAGCCGATCCGCGATGCTTTCTCTGCTCGCGTGCGCTGGCTGGTGGCAAATCTTGGGACAGCCTTGGTCGCCAGCCTCATTATCGCTGCCTTTGGCGCTGCGATTGAGAAATTGGTAGCGCTCGCAGTGCTGATGCCGATTGTGGCTAGCATTGGCGGCAATGCTGGCACGCAAACCATGGCCGTTACCGTCCGAGCGATTGCGATGAACCAACTCACTCGTTCCAACACCTCGCGGATATTGTGGCGCGAACTGCGCGTGGCCTTATTGAATGGGGTAACGATTGCGCTTTTAATCGGGGCTGCAACCGCGCTTATTTTCACGCCAATGCTGGGCGCTGTCATTGCTGCTGCCATGGTGATCAATATCATCACCGCTGGGCTTGCTGGCGTATTGGTTCCGGTCGCTTTTGAGCGGCTCAATCAAGACCCTGCGGTGGCGAGCAGCGTCTTTGTGACGATGATCACCGATTCCATGGGCTTTTTCGCATTCCTCGGGCTTGCGGTCGCCAGCGGCGTCGTGAATTAGAGCGCTCTATGGCTGAACCCAAAACCAAAAAGCGGCGGCGCAAAAAGAAGCCCGCTGCGCCCGATCCCAATGGCGCGCCTTTGCATATGACCAAGATCGCATTTGGCGCGAAAAGCTGGGATGATTTGGCCGGATGGTATGAGAACCGGCTTGAGATAAAGCTGACAACCCGCAACCGCCCTACCCGCTATGCCGAGATGGTGGGCGGATCGCTCTTTTGGATTTTGAACCATTCGCTGGTCGCGCGATCACCCATTTTGGGTTTTACCGAGACCGATGATGGCCGCTGGTTTATCGAACTAGAGCCTGTGCTGATCCGCGTTCACCAACAGCGCAAACGCGCGCATCAAGGCTGGCGTTATTTGACACAAGAGAACGCCCCTGACGACCTTGCTGATGGCGAGGAAGTGGGCGATGTTCTGCCGGGCAAGCT
>CAZTFZ010000284.1:0-2385 GCA_964613105.1 uncultured Porphyrobacter sp.
TGCCTAAATTTTAATCAGTTAGCGCTTCCCTAATAGGCAGCTAAGGGTTTGCACGCGGTCATGGAGCTAATCCCGGCTCACGCGGCGCCACCCAATCGGATAGCATTTGACGCCAAACTAGCGGCGTTTTGCACATTTTGCCCGCTTCAATCGCGATTTGCGTAACAAAACTGCGCGATTGGGGACTTTGCGCTGCCCATTCGATTGGCTAGGTCATGGTTGCGCACTGGCTAGCGATTCTCTGGGATTTGGCACGATTCTTGGAGTATCTCAGATGACAACGCGCGGGGGCCGGGGCGCATTGAACCCAACGCCCAAAACGAGCTGTTGAGGAGTACAACCGGGCTGTGAAGAAAATCGAAGCGATCATCAAACCCTTCAAACTCGACGAAGTGAAAGAAGCGCTGCATGAAATCGGCGTTTCCGGGATCACCGTAACAGAGGCAAAGGGATTTGGCCGGCAGAAAGGCCATACAGAGCTGTATCGCGGCGCTGAATATGTGGTCGATTTCCTGCCCAAGGTTAAGCTCGAAGTCGTTGTCGAGGATAATATTGCCGAACGCACGATAGAAGCCATCGCGGCTTCTGCTGAAACAGGCCGGATTGGCGACGGCAAGATTTTCGTCTCAACGATTGAGACCGCATTGCGCATCCGCACCGGCGAAAAGGATGAAGACGCGATCTAATCCGCATTTCACGCAATTGATGGCGGGGTAAGCCCCAAATGCGAGCTTACGCCAAGCCGTCAATCCAGCACCCAATTGACCACTAACCACCACACACCAAAACGCTATCAAGATGGAGACAATCAAATGGCAAATGCAAAGGAAGTCCTCAAACAAATCAAGGATGAGGGAATTGAGTGGGTCGATCTTCGCTTCACCGACCCCAAGGGCAAATGGCAGCACCTTTCGATGGTCGCCAGCGTTCTGGGCGAAGATGAGCTCGAAGATGGCTTGATGTTCGACGGCTCTTCCATCGAAGGCTGGAAAGCGATCAATGAAAGCGACATGATCCTGCGCCCTGATTTGGACTCGGTCCATATCGATCCGTTCAGTGCAGAGCCGATGATGATCCTGTTCTGCGACATCGTAGAACCATCAACCGGCGACCTCTACGCTCGCGACCCGCGCTCAACCGCAAAGCGCGCCGAAGCCTATCTGAAATCAACTGGCATTGGCGACACGATCTATGTCGGCCCAGAGCCAGAGTTCTTCATGTTCGACGATGTTCGCTTTGAAGATGGCTATGCTGGATCAGGCTTTGCGATTGACGACATTGAATTGCCGACCAATTCGGGCAAGGAATATGAGAGCGGCAACCTCGCTCACCGTCCGCGCGCAAAGGGCGGCTATTTCCCTGTCGCTCCGGTTGACAGCGCTGTCGATATTCGCGGCGAGATGGTCGCAACGATGATGGAAATGGGCCTGCCCATGGACAAGCATCACCACGAAGTCGCCGCCGCACAGCACGAGCTGGGCATTACCTTCGGCAGCCTCGTGACGACCGCTGACCGCACGCAAGTCTACAAATATGTCGTGCAGCAAGTCGCCCATGCCTATGGCAAGACAGCGACCTTTATGCCCAAGCCGATCAAGGAAGATAACGGCTCTGGCATGCACACCCACATGTCGATCTGGAAAGATGGCGAGAACACATTTGCAGGCGATGAATATGCAGGCCTGTCAGAAAACTGCCTGTTCTACATCGGTGGTGTGATCAAACATGCGAAGGCTTTGAACGCTTTCACAAACCCAACCACCAATAGCTATAAGCGCTTGGTTCCCGGTTTCGAAGCACCTGTGCTGCTCGCCTATTCAGCGCGCAACCGCTCTGCTTCTTGCCGCATTCCTTACGGCGCTGGCGAAAAAGCGAAGCGGGTTGAATTCCGCTTCCCTGATGCGCTCGCAAACCCTTATCTGTCAGCCTCTGCGCTGATGATGGCGGGCCTCGACGGGATCGCCAATAAGATCCACCCGGGCGAAGCCATGGATAAGAACCTCTATGATCTGCCACCAGCCGAATTGGCCGATGTGCCGACCGTTTGTGGTTCTTTGCGCGAAGCCTTGGAAGCTTTGGAAGCCGATCACGACTTCCTGCTAAAGGGCGATGTGTTCACCAAGGATCAGATCGAAGCCTATGCTGAACTGAAGTGGGAAGAGGTTGTGCGCCTTGAAACCACTCCATCATCGGTTGAATTTGATATGTATTACAGTGCCTAAGACCTGGAATAGGTCTTTGAAACGGCTCATGCGATATTAACCCTTTGGGGTTAGAGGCATGACCACACCGAGTTAGGGCGTCTGGAGCGATCTGGACGCCCTTTTTCTTTTTTAGGGTTACATAAGTGACAGATGAGCTATTTGCGTTTGTCGCTATAAGCCT
>CAZTFZ010000285.1:0-2377 GCA_964613105.1 uncultured Porphyrobacter sp.
TTTCCGCAGCGAGGATGGCGAGGCTCAGCTAAAATCCATCCATAGCATCGCCACATTGGACGGCTTGGGTGATTTCTCGCGCGCTATGCTGGCAGCAGCAGCCGGTTTGATCGCCTATCTAGAGCACGCAGGCCGGGGCACTTTGCCCTTCCTTTTGCCGCCCGCCCTGCGCCGCAGCGATGCGCATATGGCGATGGATGCAGCAACGCGGGCCAGCCTAGAGATCACGGAAGCCCAAAACGGGGGCACGCGGGCTAATAGTCTTTTGGGCGGGCTCGATCGCTGCTCAACAGGGGCAGGATCGCGGCAATTGGCGGAGGATCTCTCAGCACCTTTGGCCGATAAGGCCCGCATTGAGGCGCGCCATGCAGGCTTGCGGCATTTTCACGCTGACCCGATTTTAAGAGCCGATGTGCGCGCCCAATTGCGCAGCTGCCCAGATATTGGCCGCGCCTTGGGCCGATTGGTGGCTGGCCGAGGCACTCCGCGCGATCTGGGCCAAATCCGTGATGGTCTGGCCGAGGCAGCGCGCATCCGCGACACTTTGCTTACCAGTCCTGATTTACCGCCGCTTTTGGTGCAGCAAATCGCAGCTCTGGATGGCCATGCCGATCAAATTGCGCTGCTTGCAAGGGCCCTTGTTGCCTCGCCGCCAACAGAACGTTCAGCTGGCGGATTTATCGCAGAAGGCTATGACGCATCGCTCGATGCTTTGCGCGAGACCAGCGGCAATGCCCGGCGCGCTATTGCGATGCTGGAAAGCCGCTATCGCGACGAAACCGAGGTGGCATCGCTCAAGATCAAGCATAACAAAGTGCTCGGCTATTTTATCGAGGTTCCGGCAAAGCATGGCGATGGGCTGATGGCCCCCGATAGCGGCTTTACGCACCGCCAGACCATGGCAGGCGCGGTGCGGTTCAATTCTGTCAGCCTGCACGAGGAAGCCTCTCGTATCGCGCAAGCAGGCGCGCATGCCATCGCCGCAGAAGAGGCGCATTTCGAAGAGCTGAGCGAGGCAATTATCGACGCGCGCGAGGCGATAGCCCTTAGCGCTGCTGCGCTGGCTCGGATCGACATTTGTGCAGGTCTGGCAGAGCGCGCAAGCGAAGGCGATTGGTGCGAGCCGGAGATGCGCGAAGAGGCGGAGCTCGCCATTGAAGGGGGTAGGCATCCCGTCGTGGAAGAGGCTTTGGCCCGCAGCGGAGAGCGGTTTGTGGCCAATGATTGCAAGCTTTCACAAAGCGACCGCCTGTGGCTGATCGGCGGGCCCAATATGGGCGGTAAATCGACCTTCTTGCGTCAGAATGCGCTCATTATTTTGCTCGCTCAAGCAGGCAGTTTTGTCCCGGCTACAAGCGCGGTAATCGGCATTGCGGACCGCCTGTTTAGCCGCGTCGGCGCATCGGATAATCTCGCCCAAGGCCGCTCTACCTTCATGGTCGAAATGGTCGAAACGGCGGCGATTTTGAGCCAAGCGACACCGCGCAGTTTTGTGATTTTGGACGAAGTTGGCCGCGGGACCAGCACTTATGATGGCATGGCGCTGGCATGGGCCATCGTCGAAGCCGTGCACGAACGCTTGGCTTGCAGATGCCTCTTCGCGACCCATTATCACGAGCTTGCTCGCCTTGCTGAAACCTGCCCAGCGCTGTCCTTGCACCATGTTCGGGCGCGCGAATGGAAGGGGGATTTGGTCCTGCTCCACGAGCTTGCAAAGGGCGCAGCAGACAGGTCTTACGGATTGGCAGTGGCGCGCCTAGCAGGAGTGCCAGCACCGGTCTTAAAGCGCGCGAAGACTGTGCTTACACGGCTTGAAAAGGCCCGCGATGAGACCGGCGGCATGGCAGCAGGCTTGGGCGAATTGCCGCTTTTTGCAAGCAAAGCTGAGGAACCGGAAGAAAGCGAAGACGCAGCGTTATACGAGGCGGTCAGCAAGCTCGACATTGATGCTTTATCGCCGCGCGAGGCCTTGGAAACGCTCTATCGCTTGCAGCGCGAAGCTTTAGAGGCACGAGCCTAGAAACAAAGCCTTAACTCTCGCCCGCTATTCTCGGCTCGATGGTAAAGAAACAAGGCATCTCGATACAGCAAAAGCTGCTCTATGCGGGCGGCTTTCTCGCGATCACGGCTATGGTCGTAGGCAGCGAAGGCACGCCTAGCTTTCTGACGATTGCTCAGAAAAAGGGCGAACAGCATCTTGAGGAAAAGACCGCCCAGCAGGTCGCGCTAAACGAGCCAAAAGCTGAGCCTGCACCAGTGCAGGAAACCGCGCCTGATAGTTGGTATGCCGAAGTCTCCAGCCCTGATGCCAAAACCGCTCCAAAGCCTGTCAATTTGGAAGAAGTCACAATTGGCGAGAGCACAGTTGGCAAAAGCA
>CAZTFZ010000286.1:0-2361 GCA_964613105.1 uncultured Porphyrobacter sp.
GGCTCGCCGACGATGGACCAAGCATAGCGCCCGCTCGCATCAGGCTCGCCCCGATCGAGCACCCAATAATCGCCAAAGAAAGGCCCGAAGAAACTGACTTTCAACTGCGCGCCGTCCGTGCCCTCGACAATCTTTGCGCGGCCCGTTGCCTCGTCATATTCGCCCTCCAAACTGCCCTTAAAGCAGGCGTTGACGACGCGGATATTGCCATCTTCTCGCAAAGAGTAATCCGCTGTCACGCCCTCGCAATCTTTTTGAAAAGGAGCCTCGTAGCGGCCATATTCATACCATTTGCCAAGATAGGATGAGAGAGTGACGGGCTTTGCTGGCAAGGGCACAGCGGTGTTGCCAACGGGACCGGGCGCACCAACGCATGCGCTCAATGCAAGGCTGCCGATAAGAGCGAGGCCAGCTTTGCGCAAACTGGCATAGCCAAAGCTCGCGGGTCGAGGGCTGAATCGCAGAGGGGTGGAAGTCATGCTTGCTTGTGTTCCTACAGGCTTGAGTGGACAGAGCCCGCTATTGTGGGCAGGTTGTGCGGTATAAGACAAGACCCTCGATAGAATGTGGGCGCGACAAGACAGATAGATGGAGCGGATGAATATGGTCAGTATCAGGTCAAAAATGGTCAATCTGGCTCTGCCTTTGCTGGGGATCAAAAAGCTGTTTGCGGAAGTTGATAAGCTTGAGGGGAAACTGGTCGAAATGCGCAAGAAACCCTCGCCCAAGCCGGGTAAGAAATGGCAAGCGCGCTATGACATTATCGAAGACAATGCGCGCGGATTTGAAACGCTGACCTTTGTGCCCAAATCAGGGCTGGAAAACGGCGCGCCGCATTTGCTGTATCTGCATGGCGGTGGCTATGTGATGGATATTGCGCCCCAGCACTATGATCTCATTGGGAAATTGTGTGATAGCCTTGGAGCAAGCGCGACAGTCCCGCTTTACCCCCTCGCGCCAGAGCATAAGGCCACGCATATTCTCGCAACAATGCGCGAGGTCTATGGCGAGTTGGCAAGCGAATATGGCGCGAAGAATATCACTGTCATGGGCGACAGCGCTGGCGGCGGGATGAGCCTTGCCCTTGCGCAAATGCTGGCCAAAGAAGGCGCTGAGCAGCCTGCGCAATTGGTGCTTTATTCACCATGGCTTGATGCAACTGCGAGCGGCGAGGGGCAGGCTGAGATTGAGCCGCGCGATGCAATGCTGACAATGGGCGGGATCAAGAAATGCGGCGAGCTTTATCGCGGCGAATTGGCCATGGATGATCCCAAGGTTAGCCCGCTTTTTGGCGATTTCGATGGCTTGCCGCCCATGATGATTTTTGCAGGCACACGCGATATTTTGGTGGCCGATGCAAGGCGGCTGGTTCAGCGTTTGGACGGGCAGGGTAGCAAGAGCCACATCTATCATGAATACCCAGAAATGATCCATGTTTGGATGGTCTTCCCAACCCCAGAGGCACATCAAGCGATTGCGCAGACTAGCGCCTTTATCGAGGGCAATAGTCCGGCAAAGGACTTGGCAGCATGACCAGGCAGATGGGCAGAATAGCAAGCGCCTGCTTGGCCGCTTTGTCATTGGCGGCATGCAGCAATGCAGCGCCCGAGCAAAGCGCGGCTGGCTTTGATCAGATCGCTGGCGATGACACTGTCTATGCGGCGGGCAATGAGCCCTTTTGGTCAACTAAGATTAGCGGCGGTCTGGTCCGATACAAAGCACTCGCCGGTGATATTGACGCAAGTTTTCCGATCAATCGCTTCACTGGCAATAGCGGGCTTGGCTTTTCCGGTGAATGGGAAGGCCAGCCCTTTGATCTAACCGTCACCAGCGGCGCCTGCGATGATACGATGGCCGAGCGCAGCTATCCCTTTACCGCAACGCTCAAAGTCGGTGATGAAATATTCACAGGTTGCGGATGGAGCGATGCCCATCCCTATACCGGAACTGAAGCCCCTTAAAAGGAGAGAGATAATGCCGCAAACAGGACGCTGCCTATGCGGGGCGGTCAGCTATGAGTTTTCAGCCGAGCCGATGATGACGGCCATCTGCCATTGCAAGAATTGCCAACGCCAAGCAGGCAGCGCTTTGTCGATCCTGATCGGTCTACCCGAGGATGCGATTGCGATTTCGGGTGAGGTCAAAACCTATGTCGATGAAGGCGCAAGCGGCATGAAAGTCTTGCGCCAATTTTGCCCCAACTGCGGATCGCCAATGTTTAGCGATGCTGAGAGCGCGCCGGGCGCTTTATTCATTAAGGCGGGAACGCTCGATGACACCAGCTGGCTGGCTCCGCAAATCCAGTTTTGGACGAGCACTAAGCAAGATTGGCTGGAGATCGAAGGGATCGCTAGTGTTGAA
>CAZTFZ010000287.1:0-2338 GCA_964613105.1 uncultured Porphyrobacter sp.
CAAATGTGGAACCGCCCTGATGCGGTGTCAGGAGGACATTGGGTACATCTTTCCAAAGATCGGGGCTGGTGGGTTCGGGGTCAAACACGTCAAGCCCTGCACCGCCCAGTTTGCCTGACTTCAATGCATCGATCAGCGCGGCCTCATCGACAACGCTACCGCGTGATACATTGACCAACGCCCCTTGTGCGCCCAGCGCCTCAAGGATCGCTCTGTCGATCATCTTGTGGGTTGAGGCATCGGGCCGGCAGCAGACGATCAGGCCTTGCGATTGCTCCGCCAGCTCCAAGAGCGAGGGAACATATGTGTAGGTTATCTCGTGCTTTGGTCGAGGTCCCCACCATTTGATGTCAAAACCAAATGGCTCAAGCCGCGCCGCGGCCTCCTGACCGATCGAACCCATGCCGACAATTCCCACTGCCATGCCGCGCAGCGAATGCCGCAGCGGCGGCGCATTGTCAGTCCATTGGCCAGACAATATGTAGCCTTGGCTAGCGGGCATGCGCAGCAGCAGCGAAGTCATCATAGCCACGGCTAGGTCCGCAACATCACCGGAATTGAGCCCCGGCGCGTTGGACACAGGGATCCCGCGTGCAGCACAGGCTTCCAAGTCGATATTGCTGAATCCGGCAGAGATGGACGCAACCATCTTCAGATTGGGCAGTTGATCCAATACAGGCTTGTCGAGCTTTTCGATGCTTGCTGAGAGCAGCACTTCAACCTCGCTTCCGCGCTCGGCAATGGTTTCCTCAACGCTTTCGCAATAGGTGATGAAATCCCAATGTTCTGGCTTGTTCGGAAACAGGCCCTGCATGCCGGAATGCATCGCGAGAATTTTGACATTCTGGGTCATGAGTTGGGCTTAAATACTGAGGTCAATCAGGTTGTAATCTTTGATGCTCGCCTTGGCCGCTGGCGTCCATGAGAAGTCAGCCTTAGCCTCTGCAAAGGGCGCATAGGCGTAGGGCTGCTCATTCGGATACTTCTGCTGCCTTGCATCAATTGCGTAGCCGATCACTTTAGAGCGCTCGCGGATCACGTCAGCGCTATAGGTTTCAACCGGGCAGTGGATCCCTGCACCCTCGATATCGAGCACCGAGGAGCGTTTATGGAACCCAAAGTTGATCGTAAGGCGCGGCTCAAATCCGCTATTGGCAAACGAACCGTGGACCAGTTGGCGATTGCAGATGACCACATCACCCGCCTCGCACACCAGCGGAACGGCGTCTTTGAGGCGCTCGCTGCCGCTTTCCGCTACCATTTTCGGGATGTCCATTTTACCCAGCTTATGCGTGCCGGGAACGACCCACACACCGTTGACGGGCGAGCTGCCATAGGCTTGCGCCATGAAGTTAAACCCATGGATGTCTTCGTCGAAATCGGGATTGTCCCAGTGGGAATCGCCATCCTGATGCCAAGAGACCGCTGCGCCATAGCCAGGGTCCTTGATGAACAGCACCTCGGTAAAGGGCGCGAAGTCCTCGCCGTTGATGCACGCAGCAACCTGCAGCAGTTCGGGGTGGCCGTAAGTTCGCATCGCTGCATCAGAGAATTGCAGTGAGCCGAGCAAAATGAACGGTGTGGCCTCCGGCGCATCATCGCCCGCGTCGAGCTCTTTGAGTTTTACCTGATGGCGGCCATTGGCAATTTCAGTTCCACCGAGCGGATCACTGAGCGGCTTGCCCCATGTCAGACCCGGGCCTTGGCAATCCACACCCAGTGCCGGGCGGCCATGCATATCCACTTCGGAACCCGGATGGGTCGGGAAGCGGGTGCGCAATTCCTCTAGGTCTTCCTCAACGTCGGCCAGCTCAGCCGCGCCGATGACGCCCTCGAAGACGTAGAAGCCATATCTTGAGTAGGCATAGAGGATCGATTGATCGAGCGAGCCATCCTCATTGAACTTAATCGGTCCGCGATTGGGAAGCGCCAGAGCCGCCTCCAAACCATCATTCATATAGGTGCGAACTGCATCCGCCTCTTCGCCATAGCGTGCAGCGCACGCTTCAATGGATTCTGAGAAGTCGAACTTTGCGCTATCTGCCTTTGCCATGTCACTCTCCGTCGACAATCTCACAATTTAAACTATGTTAAAAATTTTAACCTTGTTTAATTCTTGAGTCAAGCGGCTGTGCGACCTATGGTGCTTCCATGGTTCAAGCCTCTTCAATCGCTCCCAAGCTCACTCGCGAAGACAAAAAGTCTCAGCGGGCAGAGCGTATCCTCGATCACGCCAGAGCGATGATTGCTGAAGAAGGGTTTGACGCTCTCAAAATTCGGGAGCTCGCTGCACGCGCAGAGCTGACCGTGCCCACGATCTACAATCTGATCGGAGGCA
>CAZTFZ010000288.1:0-2332 GCA_964613105.1 uncultured Porphyrobacter sp.
CAGATCGCGGTGCTTTATGCGACGCCCGATGGCTTGCCTAAGCGTTTCCGCTGGCGAGGAACCTTGCATGACATCACCAAGGTTGCAGGGCCTGAACGCATTGCGCCGGAGTGGTGGCGCGAGAAGGGCGGGGCAAGGCTGCGCGATTATTACCGGATCGAGGATGATCGCGGACGGCGCTATTGGATTTACCGCCAAGGCATTGTTGGCGATGGCAGGGGAGGCCTGCCCAACTGGTATTTGCACGGATTGTTCGCGTGACGTTGCCGCCAATGCCAAGACGCGGCCCATATGAAAAAGGCCGACACATTCGCATGCGCCGGCCTTTCTCATAACTCTATATGATCAAGCGTTATTAGCTTGGATCAAAAGGCAGTGAGCTGTGGTGAAGCACGATTTTGAGCGCGCCTTCAGCATCTTTCTCATAGGCGAAGGAATATTCCACCTTGGTTTCCGCGCCGTCTGTTCCGGTGAAGAAATAATTGCCCATCGCAACCGCCATATCGCCGCTATCTGCGATGACAGTGCCGTTGTTTTCCCAGCGCACGGCTGTGTAAGGCGCGATGGCAAAGCCCTTGTCTTCGCTGCCTTCAGTGCCAACAAAATAGCTCAGCGCTTGATCGGCATCTTCGCGGAACTGATCTTCTGCTGCCAAAGTGGGCTTGAACAAAATTGTCGCATCATCGCCATACGCATAATGGGTTGCGATATGCTCTGCTGCTGTGGCGCTGAAATCGCCTTCTTCGGTGAAGGCCTTGCCGATGGCAACAATGCCTTCGCCCCAAGCGGTTTGTGCCGCTTCAACTTCTGCTGCGGTGATTGCTGCAACAGCGCCGTCTGCGTCAGTGTCGGCGCTGGCGGTTTCGCCGCAAGCTGAAAGTGCAAATGCACTTGCTGTAAGAGCCAGAGTAGGGAGGAAAATCTGATTTTTCATAATATGCTCCAAGGATGAAGCGGCCAATAATGTGCCGCCAAAACTTTGTCGTGGCCCAGCTATTTACAGTTTGGCTGCGCCTATGGTTTTTATGGGTATTGGCTCTACATCATTCAAGCAAAAATTCGTCTGAGGATCAGCAAAGGCCAGCGCCTTTATCCGATTGCCATAATTGAGATTTTTGCTGGAACCTTTTCCACCTCGCAGATGACAGTTTTTGCTTGCATGTTCCACGTGGAACATAATAAGAACATAACTTGAATCCTGTGAGATATACGGGCGATTCAAGGGAGTTCTTATGGGCCAGCAAAGTACTTTGCAAAAGCTTGAGATTTTGGCGGATGCGGCCAAATATGATGCCTCTTGCGCGTCATCAGGAACGGCGAAGAAAAACTCGCTCAAGGGCTCCGGGATCGGCTCGACCGAGGGGATGGGCATTTGCCATTCTTATGCGCCTGATGGGCGGTGCATTTCGCTCCTGAAAATCCTGCTCACCAATCACTGCATTTTCGACTGTCATTATTGCATCAACCGCAAAAGCTCCAATGTCGCTCGCGCGCGCTTCACTCCGCAAGAGGTGGCTGATCTCACCATCAGCTTTTACCGGCGCAATTATATCGAGGGGCTGTTTCTTTCATCGGGCATTGTCAAAAGCTCTGACCGCACGATGGAGCAGATTGTTGAGGCAGCGCGGATCCTGCGCGAGGAGTATGATTTTCGCGGCTATATTCACCTCAAAACCATCCCCGAAGCTGATCCAGAATTGATCCATCAAGCGGGTCTTTATGCTGACCGAATTTCGATCAATGTAGAACTGCCGACAGAGAGCGGTCTGACCCGGCTTGCGCCTGATAAAAACGCTGGGCAAATTGCGGGTGCTTTGGCGAAAACGACCAGCGATATTGTTGAGGCGAAGGATGCGAGGAAGCGCTTTCGCCATGCGCCGCGCTTTGCCCCGGCGGGCCAGTCGACGCAGATGATCGTGGGCGCGGATAAGGCCAGCGACGTTGATATTGTGGGCAAAGCGAGCCAGCTTTACTCAAGCTTCCGTCTTCGGCGGGTCTATTACTCCGCCTTCAGCCCGATCCCCGATGCCAGCGCTGTCTTGCCGCTGAAACGTCCACCCTTGATGCGCGAGCACCGGCTTTACCAATCGGACTGGCTGATGCGCTTTTATGGCTATGCGCCTGATGAGGTGGCCGAGGCGGCGGATGAGACTGGCAATTTGCCGCTCGATATTGACCCAAAGCTGGCTTGGGCGCTCAAGTTTCGCGGGCAATTTCCGGTTGATGTGAACCGCGCTTCTAAAGAGCAATTGTTGCGCGTGCCGGGGCTGGGGGTGACTTCGGTGAGGCGGATTTTGGCAAGCCGGCGTCAGCGCAATTTGCGGCTTGATGA
>CAZTFZ010000289.1:0-2324 GCA_964613105.1 uncultured Porphyrobacter sp.
AGCGTCTTCACCAACAAATATGCAGAAGGCTATCCGGGCAAGCGCTATTACGGCGGCTGCGACTATGCAGATGTCGTCGAAACTCTGGCAATTGAACGCGCTAAGCAATTGTTTGGATGCAATTTTGCTAATGTTCAGCCCAATTCAGGCAGCCAGATGAACCAAGCGGTTTTTCTGGCCCTTTTGGAGCCGGGCGACACTTTCATGGGGCTTGACCTCAATTCTGGCGGACATCTAACCCATGGTTCGCCTGTCAATATGAGCGGCAAATGGTTCAACCCTGTCAGCTATGGCGTGCGCGAGGACAATGAGCTCATCGATATGGATGCTGTTGCTGCGACTGCTCGCGAGCACAAACCCAAGATCATCATTTGCGGCGGAACGGCCTATTCGCGTACATGGGATTTTGGCGCTTTCCGTGCGATTGCCGATGAAGTGGGTGCGGTTCTGCTGTGCGATATGAGCCATATCTCCGGCCTTGTGGCAGGCGGCGCTCATCCCTCGCCCTTCCCCCATTGCGACATCGTCACCAGCACAACCCACAAAAGCCTTCGCGGACCGCGTTCTGGCATCATCTTGTGGAATGACGAAGCGCTCACCAAAAAGCTCAATATGGCGGTCTTTCCCGGCCTCCAAGGCGGCCCGCTGATGCATGTCGTCGCGGCCAAAGCGGTTGCCTTTAAGGAGGCGCTGACGCCTGAGTTCAAAACCTATGCCCACCGGATCGTAGAAAACGCCCGCGCGCTCGCGGCAAGCCTTGAAGAGAACGGCCTCAGGGTTGTTTCTGGCGGGACTGACAATCACTCCATGCTGGTCGATCTCACCGCGAAGGATGTCACCGGCAAGGATGCGGAAAAAGCTCTCGACCGGGCATGGCTCACCTGCAACAAAAACGGCATCCCTTATGATACGCGCAGCCCGTTTGTGACCTCGGGCATCCGCCTTGGCACACCGGCTGGCACAACGCGCGGCTTTGGCCCAGTCGAGTTTCGCGCAATCGGCGCTCTTATCGCAGAAGTGGTCAATGGCTTGTCGAAGAACGGCGCAGAAGGTGACGCTCAGATCGAGGAAAGCGTACGAGGCCGGGTTGCCGACCTATGCGCCGCCTTCCCCGTCTATCCCGGCGCTTAAGGCTAGCCTATGCGCTGCCCATTTTGCGCCCATGAAGATAGCCAAGTAAAGGATTCTCGCCCGAGCGAGGACAACACCTCTATCCGGCGGCGGCGGCAGTGCTCGCATTGCGGCGCTCGTTTCACGACCTTTGAACGCGTGCAATTGCGCGAAATTGCGGTGGTGAAAGCCGGCGCGACCGAGGCCGACACTCGGCGCGAGCGTTTTGATCGCACCAAGCTTGAAAAATCGGTTGCTCTGGCGTGCCGCAAACGCGGCATCGACCAAGAACAGATCGACCGATTGGTGAGCGGCATTCAACGCCAAGTGGAAACCGCTGGCGAGGCAGAAATTCCCTCAAGCCGGATTGGCGAAATGGTCATGGATGGCCTGCGCCAGCTCGACAGCGTCGCCTATATCCGCTTTGCCAGCGTCTATCGTGATTTCAGCGAAGCCCGCGATTTTGAAGAATTTGCCAGCACGGTAAAGAATGTCGCGGAAACAGATGGCGCCAAAAACGATTAGGAGGCTCTTTTGAGCAATCAGCCCGTCATCGTTTTGGTCCGCCCTCAATTGGGCGAGAACATTGGCAAAGCTGCGCGCGCCATGCTCAATTTTGGCCTTACCGAAATGCGCCTTGTCGCCCCGCGCGATGGCTGGCCCAACCCCGATGCGGGGCCCTCTGCAGCTGGCGCAGACAGCGTGATCGAAGGCGCACAGGTTTTTGACAGCACTGCAGAGGCGGTTGCAGATTGCGCGCATGTTTACGCCACCACAGTGCGCAAACGCGGCGTGACTAAACCCGTTGTAACGCCCGCTGAGGCAGCGCAGGAAATGGCCCAGCAACAAGGCAAGCAAGCGATCCTATTTGGGCCAGAACGCTCTGGCTTAGAGGCGGATGATGTGGCGCTGGCCCGCGCAATCGTGACCGTGCCGATCAATCCCGACTTCCCCTCGCTGAACTTGGCACAGGCGGTGATATTGTGCGCTTACGAATGGTCGAAATCCGAGAGCTTGGCGCAGCCCACATTGGAAGATGTGCTGCCCCCTGCCCCTCAGGCTGATCTCGATGGGTTGGTCGCTCATGTCGAAGAAATGCTTGAGCCTAAGGGCTATTTCCTTCCCGCGGATCGCGAACCTGCAACACGGCGTCAATTGCGCACCGTTTTGACCAAGCCTGCGTGGAACCATTTGCAAGTGCGCACAATGCGAGG
>CAZTFZ010000290.1:0-2324 GCA_964613105.1 uncultured Porphyrobacter sp.
GACGTTGCGGTCGCTGACCAAATATTTAGCAAAAACGGTGAAAAATTCACATTGAAATCGCCAACTAAGCTAGGTCGAAGAATAGCACTTCTGACGCCTCATGCGCAGCAAAGCTTGAAACGTAATCTTTGCCGTCAAATCCAATTGCGTCGCCGGTACTGTAGGTTTTGCCTGAGATTTCGATGGCCCCTTTCACCACATGCAAAAAGCCGTACCTGCCTTCATCCAAGGCAATCGCGACGCTCTCGCCAGCCATTGGCCTGCTGATTGAAAGCAACGCATCTTGATTGAGACTGATTGCGCCTGCGCCACCTTTTGGGGAGGCAATCGGTGTGAAGCCTCGCTCGCCTGCACCGCTGATAAGCTCGACCTGCTCGTAGGAAGGCTGATAACCGCTGGCATCGGGTTCAATCCATATCTGCAAGAAATGCACAGGATCGGTTTCAGAGGCGTTCATTTCGGAATGGCGGATACCCGTTCCCGCCGACATGCGCTGAATTTCGCCAGGGCGGATGACAGAGCCATTGCCCAAACTGTCTTTATGACCCAATGCACCCGAGGTAACCAAGGTGATGATTTCCATATCGCGGTGACCGTGCGGGGCAAATCCGCCAGCAGGTTCTACGTGATCCTCGTTAATCACCCGCAGGTTGCGAAAGCCCATCCGGTCCGGCCGATAAAACTCACCGAAGGAAAACGTGTGCTGGCTGTCTAGCCAATCATTTGTGCTGGTGCCGCGATCTGAATTTTTAAAGTCGATAGTCATGCGAAATTCCTTTCCGAGAAGCTGGTGTATTACGCTTGCAATTCTTTGATCTGGGCTGAGGCGATTGCGCGCTTTTCATCGGCATCCTTGCTCATTGCGTCAGAGGCGATGATCGTCACATCACTAATCCCAACAAAGCCGAGCGCTTGTTTGAGATAGGGTGTTGCAAAGTCGATTGGGCTGCCGACCGGTGTGCCGCCTGATGCAACCAGAACAATCGCGCGCTTGCCTTCCAGCAATCCAACTGGGCCGTTTTCCGTATACCGGAATGTCATCCCAACGCGGGCGATCATATCGACCCATGCTTTAAGCGTTGCGGGAACACCAAAATTATAGATCGGCGTCGCAATTACGACGGTATCGGCTGCTGCCAGTTCCGCCACCAAACTGTCGGAGGTGGCTAGTTTCTGTTTGTGCGATTCTGTGCGGGCATCCACTGGCGTGAAATTGGCAGTCACCCAATCCTCATCCACAAATGGCAGACCGTCAGCGACGTCTCTGGTGACGACATTAACCGCGCTTAGCTCGGTGAGGTGATTGATGGCCTCATCTGCGAGGCTGCGGGTGACCGAACCCGCTTTGCGAGCGCTGGCGTCGAGGCGAAGGATGTTAGTAGTAGATGTCATTATGTGTCTCCATTGATCCGATGCTCAAGAGATACATAAAAAGCATATAGAGAATAAGCGGGCTATTTCGCAAAACATTGTTCTGTTATGGAGAACAAATGAGTAAGTTTGAAGAGATCGAAACCTTTGTCCGCGTCGTTGAAGCGGGCTCAATCACCAAGGCGGCAGAACAATTGCATATCGCCAAGTCTGCTGTCAGCCGCCGGTTAAAGGAACTAGAAGAGCGGCTGAATGTGCAGCTGATGACGCGCACTACGCGCAAGCTCACTCTGACCGATACGGGAGAGGCGCTGTATCAGCGCTCGCTCGGCCTACTTGCTGATTGGGCTGAGATAGAGACCGCGACGCTTGATGCGCAGACCGCGCTTGCCGGAATTATACGAATTGCGGCACCGCTGTCATTTGGTGTGGGTCATCTTGGTCCCGCCATTCTCGACTTTGCAAAAGAGCACCCTGATGTGGATTTTGATATCAATTTCAGTGACCGCAAAGTGGATCTGATTGAGGATGGAATAGATTTGGCCATTCGCATTGGCGATTTGCCGGATTCTAGCCTTATCGCACGCAGAATAGCATCAATCAGCATGGTTGCAGTGGCTAGCCCGGCGTACATTAAAAAACATTGCCACCCTGAAACACCCGCCGATTTGGCCAAGATGAAGGAGCTGCGTTTTGGCTATCGCAGGGCGCAAGCATGGCCCTTTACAGCGCCCGATCAAAGCGAAGGCAGTGTCGAAATACCGCCGCGCATCATTGCAACGAACGGCGACTTTTTACGCGATGCCGCCGTTGCGGGCGAAGGCGTGCTGATCGAGCCGCGCTTCATTCTCTATAAGAATTTGGCCGATGGCTCTCTAGTGGAATTGCTGTCCGATTATATTTGGCCGCAGCTCACTGCTTACGCTGTCTATCCTCCGACCCGGCATCTTTCA
>CAZTFZ010000291.1:0-2311 GCA_964613105.1 uncultured Porphyrobacter sp.
AGCTCATCGCCAGCCAGCGTCACAATATGCAGCAAATTGGTGCTGCCCGGCGTTCCAAAAGGCACACCTGCAAGAGCGATGAGCTTGGCCCCTGCTGCACCCAAACCATGCCGCAACGCCATGCGCTTGCCCTTGGCGATCATCTCTTCAAAGCTGCCGATATCCTTGGTTGGCACGGCATGCGCGCCCCACAATAGGCCAACGCGCCGCGCCGTTACCATCGACGGGGTCAGCACCATTACTGGCACACTTGGCCGCTCGCGGACCACGCGCCTTGCGGTTGAACCCGATCCTGTGAACACGGTAATTGCGGCAATCGGAACGGTGTCGGCAATCGTCATACAGCTATGCGCTAGCGCATCGGCGGTTGTCGCATCGGGCGGCGTATCGAGCAAGCGGATGCGTTCCTTATAAGCCTCATCGCCTTCCACCTGCGCAGCAATTTTGTCCATGATCGTGACGGCTTCTTCAGGCCAATCGCCTGCCGCCGTTTCTGCCGAGAGCATTACTGCATCAGCGCCATCATAGACCGCATTGGCAACGTCGGACACTTCGGCCCGGGTCGGGGCTGGGCTTTCGATCATCGATTCCAGCATTTGCGTCGCGACGATCACAGGCTTGCCCGCCATGCGGCTGTCATTGACGATCTTCTTTTGCAGCGGAGGAACCTCCTGCGGCTCCAGCTCAACCCCAAGGTCTCCGCGCGCCACCATAATGCCATCGGACATCTCGATGATCTCAGCGAGGCGTTTGACTGCCATTGGCTTTTCAATCTTTGCGCATAAAGCCCCGCGCCTCTCGCCATTGGGCCCCGCCATCAAGCGGCGCGCTTCGGCCAAATCCTCTGGCCGCTGAACAAAGCTAAGCCCGACCCAATCGACCCCTTGCGCAGTGGCAAAGGCCAAATCGCGGCGGTCTTTCTCGGTTAGCGCTGGTATCGGAATTTCGACATCGGGCACATTCACGCCCTTGCGGTCTGAGATGACCCCGCCAACCTCGGCAGAGCACAGGATTGCATCATCGTCGGCTCGGATCACCACTAAGCGAATTTTGCCATCATTGATGAGCAAGCGTTGACCCTTTTCAAGCAGGCCGAATAACTCAGGATGAGGCAGCTCAACCCGGCTCTCATCGCCCGGCGTAGGATCGCGGTCGAGCGTAAAGTGCCCGCCATGCCGGATCACCGCCTTGCCGTCCTTAAAGGTGCCAACGCGCAGCTTTGGGCCCTGCAGATCGGCAAGAATGGCGATGGGCCGGTTGAACTTTTTCTCCATCGCGCGGATTGCCTCGATAGAGGCGGCGTGATCGGAATGATCGCCATGGCTCATATTGACGCGGAATGCGTCTGCGCCTGCCTTGAACAGCTTTTCCAGCATCTCAGGAGAGCGGCTTGCGGGGCCAAGGGTTGCAAGGATCTTGACCTTACGGCTGCGGGGGGCAAAGTTCGTCATGACTACGGCCTATGACAGAGCGGCCATGCAAGGTGAAGCCAGAATAAAGTAAAGAAAGAAGCGCGCTTATGACTGAAGAAAATAACTCAAACAGCCAAGATGCATTGGCTGCATTGCCTGATGAAGTGGCCGCAGCAGCCTTTCGGCGGTTGGTAGCGCATTTGCAGCACCGCCATGACGCGCAGAATATTGACCTCATGGGATTGTCGGGATTTTGCCGCAATTGCCTGAGCGATTGGATCTTGGATGCAGGTTTTGACGGCGACAAGGCTGCGGCACGCGCGCTCATTCATGGCATGCCTATGGATGAGTGGAAGGCGACCCGGCAGACGCCCGCGACAGAGGCACAATTGGCAGCGATGAAAGCCAGCGTTGCCCTAAATGCCAAGGATTAAATGCCCAAGACTAAGTGCCCAGCATTAAATGCACAGGAATAATTGCGTGCGCTGCTTTTACCGCGCGGGTTGGCTGGCTAATTGAAGGCATAAGCAATCGGGCAACCGATTCTCTTTCATTATAATTGGAGCACCCAAACATGGCCGAAGCCACTGACGATCGCCTGCGTTTATTGATTGAGCGGATCGAACGCCTCGAAGAAGAGAAAAAGGGCATCGCTGATGATATTCGCGATGTTTACGCAGAGGCAAAAGCGGTTGGTTATGATGTGAAGATCATGCGCCAAATCGTGCGACTTCGGAAAATGAAGCCCGACGACCGCAGCGAAATGGAGACCATTTTGGAAACCTATAAAGCCGCCCTTGGTATTGGGTGAGGTATTGGGTGATCGGCAAAGGTCGGCGAAAAAGCCGGCTGGTTGATGATGCCGCTCGGCTAGGCTAGGCAGGCTCTAATCACATCAG
>CAZTFZ010000292.1:0-2296 GCA_964613105.1 uncultured Porphyrobacter sp.
CTTATTGCTCCACCCACCACGTCATCAAGTGATGCGCAATCGCCTGTTTGGGCGGACAGCCGAGCGGTGCATTGGGATCGCCCGCCAAGGCTGCGGTCACTTCATCGCGAGTGAACCAGCGCGCCTCAGCCAGCTCTGTCTCATCAAGAGTGATCGCATCATCATCGGCCATCGCATGGCAGCCGATCATCATTTGCGAGGGGAAAGGCCATGGCTGGCTGGCGATATATTGCACGTCGCGAGCGACAATGCCGCTCTCTTCCAACACTTCGCGCGCGACCGCCTCCTCAATGCTCTCGCCCGGCTCAACAAAGCCTGCAAGCGCGGAAAAGCGCCCTTCAGGCCAGCCCTGTCCGCGCCCCAGCATCAATTTGCCATCATATTCGACCAGCATGATTGTGACCGGATCAGTGCGCGGGAAATGCTGCGTTTTGCAGACTGTGCAATTCCTTTGCCAGCCGCCTTTAGCAAGCTTGGTCTCGCCTCCGCACGCTGCGCAAAAACGGTGCCTTGCATGCCAGTCGACCACGCTGCGAGCGCCGCCATAAAGCGCCAAATCATCGGGAGAGAGCGATGCCATGGCCTGCCACACAGCAGGGTTCGCCATACGCGGGGCCGCATCGCCTTTGTCGGGAACCTGAGCAAAGCATGCAGCCCCATCATCAAGTCCTAGAAAGACCAAATCCGCCTGCTCATCAGCATCAGCAAGAGTGCCCCATGCAAGCGCGCCCATATCGTCCATTTGCGGCATTAAGCCATCGAGCAACAACAGCCGAGCGCGCCAATTCATCAGCCCTGCAAGCGCATCGGGATCATTGCGAATATTGTCCGCGCGATCCAGCCGCGATCCAGTGAATGATAGAGCTGTTTTATCAGCCATGTTGCCCCCTCTTACTCTCGCGCTTAACGCGGTTTGATTTTCGCCAAATCTGCCTGATAGGCGGCCATGAAATCAGCGCGGATCGGATAGGCTTCGGTCGGCATATATTGCGTGAACAAGGCCGAGCGCAGCTTGCGATCAAAGTCGACATTGGCGAGCGTTCCAGCCGCCCCGCCCCAGCTAAAGTTTGCACCAAGCACGCGGCCCCCTGCGCCAAAGCCTTGGCCTTCAACCCACGAGCCCGTCAGATCGACAGTTTCGGGAAGGATATTGGAAGTGCCAAGCCTTACGCTCGCCTCTTCCATCACCTTGTTGCCATCAAGCGTACCATAGCCCAAAAGCATGCGCTGGAAGCGGTCATAATCCTTAGGCGAGCTAACCAGTCCGCCGCCGCCCGAGGGCACTTTTGGGGGATCGAGATAGATTGAGGCGACCGCAGGATCGATCGGAATGGTAAAACCGCCTGCAACCCCGTAATTGTCGGTTAGTCGCGAAATCTCAGATCTTGGCACGGTGAAAAAAGTACTTTCCATGCCGCAGGGATCGAAAATGCGCGTTTGCAGGAAGCTTTCGAACGACATGCCAGACACAACTTCAATCACCCGCCCGAGCAAATCAATACTGGCTGAATAGGACCATACATCGCCCGGCTCTGCAATCAGCGGCAGCGTCGCCAAACGGTCAGCAAATGTCGCTAAGTCAGGCGCAGGCGTGACTGGCGGAAAGCCGGGAATAGGCAGCCTGCTAACGCGGCCACCGGTCAGACCTTGCTCGACAAAGGCATCGCGCAAAGGCCCCTCGCTAGTGATCAAATAGCCAATACCAGCCGTATGGGTGAGCAGATTGCGGATTGTGATAGGCCGTTTTGCAGAGGTCACCTCGTCAAGCGGACCGTCGGCTTTGTTAAGCACTTGCATCTGGGCAAATGCTGGCAAAATCTCGCCCAGCGGCGTGTCGAGCGCAAAATGGCCGTCTTCAATGCACATCATCGTCGCCATGCCAGTGATCGGCTTGGTCATCGAATAGATGCGATAGAGCGTGTTTTCATCAACCGGCGTTGAGCTGGAGAAGGAGAGATTGCCGCCGCCCACTGTGTGCGCGTGGTCTTCTTGATCCCACCCCAGAGTTACAAAGAGGTTCGCGACCTTGCCGCTCTTCACATAAGTATCGAACAGTTTGGCCGTCTCGGGCCAGCTTTCCGCAACATCATGCGCAAAGCCAGCATAACTAAGCGGCACACCTGATAGCAGAGCGCCTGCGCCCACCATTCCTGTGCCGCGAAAAAGCGCGCGTCGTGAGAGCAAAGTGTGATCGAGTTCGCGGAAAGCCATGGTTTCTCCTGAGCCGGGATTTTCTATTCCCTGACTATGCAAGCTGCACTGTGAACGCTCGATTGCAGATTGCAACCGTTCATTT
>CAZTFZ010000293.1:0-2292 GCA_964613105.1 uncultured Porphyrobacter sp.
GCATCCAAGACCAGATCAATCCGCCCATCGAGCGAGGCCAGCACATGATCGGCGCTCGTCGGGCTGATAAAGCCGCTTTTGTTGGCAGAGGGCGCAGCCAGCGGAAAATCGCACGCCTCTAGCAGGGCCCGCATCGCTGGATGAGCGGGCATCCGCACAGCGACCGTTGGCAGCCCTGCGGTCACGCTGGGTGCTAGCTTTGCATCATCAGCAATGGGCAAAACACAGGTGAGCGGCCCCGGCCAATGCTCTTTCGCCAGCGTCAATGCCGCGTCATTCCACTGAGCCAACGCGTGGGCCTGCTCCCAATCGCCTATGTGCACGATCAGCGGGTTGAAATCGGGGCGGCCTTTCGCGGCATAGATCCGCGCCACTGCCTCAGCATCATCGGCCCGCGCTGCCAGCCCATAAACCGTCTCTGTCGGCACAGCGACCAGCCCTCCAGCGCTAAGAATCTGCGCAGCGTAAGCGATGCCTTTTGCATCGGCCTTGAGCCTTTCCGTAGCGGGTTTGTAGTTCATACGGAGTGCGCTATATATTGGCGCTCGCTCCTACAAGGGGGCAGGCCAAAACTCAAAGCAAGACGAGAGCTTAAACAGTGACCCCCTACACGCCCCCCACCCAAGACCAATTGCTCGCTATCAAAGTCAACGCTGGCATCGCCGAATTGGCGCAGTCAGAGGAATTTGCCGCAGCAGAACCTGATATGGTCGAAGCGATTGTCGAGGGTGTCGGCCAATTTGCAGCTGGCGAGTTTGCCCCGCTCAACCGAGTGGGCGATTTGGAGGGCGCTAGGCTGGAAAATGGCGTCGTGCGGCTGCCCGATGGGTTCAAATCGGCCTATGATGGCTATGTCGAGCAGGGTTGGAACGCGATTGCTTCCCCGACAGAATTTGGCGGGCAAGGCCTGCCCTTTACGCTTGCCTGCAATGTTCTGGAGAACCTTGGCACTGCCAATATGGCGTTCAATCTGCTGCCCATGCTGTCGGTCGGTGCGATTGAGGCCATCGCCCATCACGGCAATGCTGCCCAGCAAGCGCAATATATGCCCAATCTGGTGAGCGGAAAATGGTCGGGCACGATGAATTTGACAGAGCCGCAAGCGGGCAGCGATGTCGGCGCTTTGCGCAGCACGGCAGAGCCTATTGAGACGGGCGAACATGCGGGCAAATACCGCATTAAGGGCCAGAAGATTTACATCACTTGGGGCGAGCATGAGCTGGCTGAAAACATCATCCACCTTGTGCTGGCACGCCTGCCCGATGCGCCTGAGGGATCGCGCGGGATTTCGCTATTTTTGGTCCCCAAATATCACCTCAAAGACGATGGCTCTTTGGGCGCGAAAAACGATCTGCGCTGCGTCAGCCTAGAGCATAAGCTGGGCATCAATGCCTCGCCTACTTGCGTTATGAGCTATGGCGATAATGACGATTGCATTGGCGAGTTGGTCGGCGCGGAAAATCGCGGGCTGATGGCCATGTTCACCATGATGAACAACGCTCGGATCAATGTTGGCAATCAGGGCGTGCAAATTGGCGAAAGAGCGCTCCAGCAAGCGCTTGTCTATGCCAATGACAGAGTGCAATCGGCCCGCGCAGGGTCTGGCGATGCGGCCCCTGTGGCAATCATCGAGCATCCCGATGTGCGCCGCATGCTGATACGGATGAAAGCGCTGACGCAAGGCTCGCGCGCCTTGCTTTATTACACAGCCGGTCAAGTGGATCGCGGCACTTTGGGCGATGAAGCCGCGGCCAATATGGGCGAAATCCTCACCCCGCTGATCAAGGCATGGGGCACGGATATCGGCACAGAAGTCGCCAGCCTCGGCATTCAAATTCATGGCGGCATGGGCTTTGTCGAAGAGACAGGCGCAGCCCAGCATTGGCGCGATTCGCGCATTGCCCCAATCTATGAAGGCACCAATGGCATTCAAGCGGCCGATCTGGTCACGCGCAAGCTGGGCCTAGAAGGCGGAGAGGCGCTGATCGGTCTGGCTGAGCGTATAGCCAAAGAAGCAGGCGATGGCGCGCCAACCCTAAAAGCCTTAGCGCAGGATTGCATTGGCGTTGCAGAATGGATGCGCAGCGAAGCGAGCCTAGACGATAGGCTGGCGGGCAGCGTCAGCTTTTGCACCATGCTGGCAGTGGCGGTCGCTGGCTGGCAATTGACAAAACAGCTTGCGGCAGTGGAGGCAGGTGAGGCTCCGAGCCTTGCCAAGACCAAGCCAGCCGTGGTGCGCTTTTTCCTCGATCAGATCGTGCCAGAGGCCGCTGGATTGAAGGCCAGCGCTGT
>CAZTFZ010000294.1:0-2271 GCA_964613105.1 uncultured Porphyrobacter sp.
AACTTCAGGTTCTGGAAGCTCTTGCACCACTGGGTTCGCTACAAATTTGGGAGCGCTCTCATCAGAGGAGCCCTCTTCAAGCGCGCGCGCTGCTTCAAATTCTTCAGCGTTGAATGTTGCCTCAACCGTAACGAGAGGCACAATTTCGCCCGGGCCTGCATCCTGTGTCTGCGGCAGAGCAATGCTGGCTTCGGCATCCTGCGCATTAGCGAAAGAGCCCTCAGCATTGGTCACGGCGAAAATCAACATCGCGGCAATCGCTGCCGCGCTGGCGGTGGTGGTCTTGCGAACCATAAAAATGTTTTACTCAATGCGGCGTGGGGCCGGTCGCAAGTATGATCTGTACCAATTGACCTTTGGGTCAGAAACTTAACGGCATAGGCCGTTAGCGGTACAGTCAGGGGCCTGCGGGGCCACACTCCGTCTGCGCGCTTGTTGCTGGCAACCTCTGTGTCACCGTAACCGCTTGCGCAAATCTGTTCAGGCAGGCGAAATAGTCTCGAGTTCCCTCAAGTCAACCTATCCAGCGATCAATTCGATGAAGCGTTCTGGTTTTGAGATTTCCAGCTCGACCACCCAACAATCGGGGTCCTGCGTGGTACGATTAAGTAAATATTTGGTAAATTCTTCTTTAGAATCAGGGTCTTCTTCGCGGGTGCAGGCAAAGCTACGAGTGCCGTCAAGCTGGGGCATACGCTCCCACAGCCTTGCGTTTTTGTCACGCTCTTGTGTCAAAATGAGCAGAACGCCTGCATCACGCTCACCCTTGGAGATGACCGTGGCGAAGCCGCCTTCATTCTCGATCACGCGCAATAACCCCGACACAATCAGGTGCGTGGGCAGCCGAACTGGGCGAATAGGGGGAGCGTTATCAGTCATTTAGAAGCCAATTCGCGCGCGCCAAAAGACCCATTAGCCCTGAGAGCCATCGCTAGAGCCATCGCTATAGCCATCAGCATAGCCAGCAAGTCCAGACAGGGCGATGCCGCTGCGCATGAATGTGCCTGTGCCCCGGCCAATCTCGTCACCCTCCTCATCGACCAGCCGCGATTCGGCGACATAAATCCTTTTGCGCCCGCTAATCCATTTCCCCTCAGCGATCACCTTGCCTGTTTTGACGGGCTTGGTGAAATGCAAATTGAAGCTGGTGGTTAGCAAAAAGCGGTCTGTGACAAGCGAATTGGCAGCATAGAACGCCGCATCGTCGAGCATTTTGAAGTAGATCGTGCCATGGGCAGCGCCCGCAGCGTGAAAACTGGTCTCGGTGATATCAAACTCCAGCCGCGCCTCGCCTTGGGCCAAAATTTCCAAGCGCGAGGCAAAGGCATGGTTGATCGGCGCAGAGGCATAAAGCGTCTCAAGGGCGCGATAATGCGAGGAAGCACCCCGGGCGCCAGCAATTTGATCCGGCTTTGAGGAGGCAGGATTTTCGGATGACACGAGCTTCTATTCCTTATCGCCGAGACTGTTGAGGGCCTTAGCGGGGCTCTACCCAGCCGACCGAACCATCTTGGCGGCGATAGACCATATTGTGCCGTCCCGTCGCGCCATTTTTGAAGAACATCGCGCCCGTATTGCGCAGATCGAGCATCATCACTGCATCAGCGACACTGGTTTCAGGAATATCGGCCGTTGTCTCGGCCACGATTGGCGGACCGCCTTCAGCAACCTCTTCTTCTGCTTCGGCAGGCTCGGGAGCCGCAAAAATACGATAGGCCGCCTCTTCTTCGGCTGCCGCATGAGCCATTTGCTGATGATGGTCTTGCACGCGGCGCTTATAACGGCGCAATTGCTTGTCGATCTTTTCAGCGGCCTTATCGAAAGACTGGTGAATATCATGCGCCTCTGCATGGCTTTTGAGAATGAGACCCTTGCTGACATGCGTCACAATGTCGCTGGTGAAGGCGCCGCCTGCCCCTTTGCCAATGGTCACATGGCTGGAAATCGCTCGATTAAAATACTTCTCGACCATCGCGTTTAGTCGTTCAGAAACATAGGTTTGCAATGCTTCGCCAGTATCGATTTGATGTCCAGAAACGCGAATATCCATATAAGGGGTTTTCCTTCAGCTTGTGGTTTTTTGCAATGGGTGGCCTTCAAGTCTGGGGGACCTAAAAGCGCAAGGAAACGGTCACAACAAAGCCAGTTTCAGCTTTGCCAAATAGGGTCTTTTATCTGACCCAAAAACTCAGCATGCTGCGCCAATTCTTCTGGCGTGGCACTATGCGCTCGCGGTTCGCGGGCGTTGGCCGGATCGGCTTTGCGCATCAT
>CAZTFZ010000295.1:0-2248 GCA_964613105.1 uncultured Porphyrobacter sp.
GCCAATCCAGCAAAGATCGTGTCGATGATCGCCCTCAGCTTATCGGCGGTAAGGCGCGCGTCGATAATCAGCATCATTTGCGGCGATGTATAACAAACCAGCATTTGGTTGATCAGCGTCAGAGCGCGGGCAATGTCGAGGCCTGCAAAATAGCCCTCATCCTGCGCCTGTACGATCAATTCGGTGAGATAGTGATCGGCCAAATCAATATAGCCGCGCACATGCTCAAAATGCGCCTCACCCAGTTCCAGATAAAGGGCATAGAGCGCAGGGTCTGCCAAATAGCGTTCTTGATCGCGGGTAAAGCGGCGGGCGAAGAATTCGTAGAACTTGCGCTCTATCGGCAGGTTTGAGGCGATCACCTCCTCCATGATGGAGGCATCTGGCGCATACCAAGCGCCCGCAATGGCATCGAACAAATCATCCTCTTCAGGAAACACTGCCTCTATCCGAGCGCGCGCTATGCCTGCTGCGCTGGCAAGGTCAGAGCGGTCGATTTTCTTACCCTTCTCGGCAATGATTTTCATCGCTAATTGGGTGAGTTCGTCTTTCGCAGAATCGGACTGAAGCGCTGAATTGCTCATGATCTGGCATTCCTTCCGAGCCTTCCCATTGGGTAGGATGGCCCTCATCGCAGTTATTTAGGCATGGCTATCGGCAGATTAAAGGTCATTTTGCGCAAGCAATCGTCACCCTTGCGCAAGCTCGCTTAATCAGCGCAGCTCTTGCCTCAATATTTCTAGTCGCGCGTTTTGGGCGGCCATGGAATAAACGAGGAGGTGCGCCGTTTGTAATCGGTATAAGCATCGCCTTTGCTGCGCTGCATTCCGCCTTCCAGCAAAGGAGCGCCCGACCATTTGGTGAGCGTAAAGGTCAAGAAAATCGGGCCGATAATGGTCGCAGCAGCCACCCACCATCCAGCAGAAGCCGCCGCAATCCAAATGCCCCACCATGCGCAAACATCGCCAAAGTAATTGGGGTGGCGGGTATAGCGCCACAGGCCTGTGTCGAGGACTTTGCCAGCGTTGTCGGGGTTGGCTTTGAACTTGGCCAATTGCCTGTCGCCGACCACTTCAAACACCATGCCGAGCAGCCACAAAGCCGCGCCAACTAGTGCCAAGCCGCTTATGGGTTGAACCCCGCCTGCCTCCATAATGCCATATTGCGCAGGGCTAGAGACGAGGAACAACAGCACTGATTGAAACAGGAACACTTTGGTCAATGCCGCAATCGCAAAACGGCCCGCCTCGCGGTCCTTCTTGAGGATCAATTTATAGCGCTTATCCTCGCCCTCATGCCGCCAACGAAGGAAGATATGGATCGCCAGACGCAGGCCCCACAGCACCGCCATCGCAGCGATCAATGTGGCCAGCGGGCCGGGCGTTTCGAGCCGTAGCCAGCTGATCGCAGCAAGCAAGGCCATTCCGCCGCCCCAATAGCTATCGACAAAGCTCGCATCGTCAATTTGGACAGCGACCACCCATAGCAAAAGCGCGACCCCAAATAGGATCAAGCCGTTCATGGCCAAGGCTTCAAGGATGACTGGATTAAGCATTTCTCTTCCCTGCAATTATATCAAGAGCCTGCTGCTCAAGCACTTTATAGCGTTCGTAATCGGGTATTTTGCTGCGCATGAATTGAGCGATTCTAAGCAAATCCTTGCCATAATCGCCGGTTGTTTCCATCGGCGGACCAAAGCCCAAAATCTTGCGCTCATTGCACACCCATGCCGGAACAATCGGCACATTGGCAGCGCGCGCCATGTGATAAAAGCCTGACTTCCAGCTGCCGTCCGTGCTGCGCGTCCCCTCGACCGCCAGCACCAATTGCAATTCGTCGCGGGCAGCAAAAGCCTCTGCCACCTGTTCCACATAATTGGCGCGTTTGCGCCGGTCGATCGGCACTCCGCCCATATCGTACATAAAGCGGCCAATCGGCCAATTGAACAAAGTGTGCTTGGCGATGATATTAGGGGTAATGCCTTTTTCCGCCGTTGCTCCGACGAAAAACACAATGTCCCAATTGGAAGTGTGAGGCGCGCCGGCAATCACAAATTTCTTTATATCGCGCGGCACATCGCCATCGACCGTCCAGCCCTTGGCGTTCCATATGCCCAAGATGATACGGCGCACGATCCGGCTTAGCAGGCTGGGTTTGCGCGTAACCGTATTGGCGGCGATTTCAGACAAATTGTGATCCCCTCATCTTCGACCTTAGCAGTTACGGATCGGATTGCGAGAAGGTTTCA
>CAZTFZ010000296.1:0-2246 GCA_964613105.1 uncultured Porphyrobacter sp.
TGTCCCAATGCCACTCGCCATATTTCATCGGGCCTTCGATCGGCAGGATGCGTTTAACGGTGAATTGCGATGCTGCGCGCTTTTCAGCATCCAGCGCCATCTTACCCGCAATCGCAGCGGTTGGCCCTTCAAAAACCGCAGGAGCTGCGGCAGATTGGTTGCCCGCAGTAGTATCATCCATGCCAACCCTCTGCGCGGTCAGGGCAACAGTTGTTTCACTGTTGGCGGTGGCGCTTTCGCTCATCGAGACACCCGCCAAGGTGATCCCGCCAAGTGCCATTACTGCAGCACAGGCTGCTCCGCCGATCCATTTCATTGCAATCTTCATGATCGCTCTATGGCGCATTTCCATGAATATTTCCAGTATGCGCTAGGTTACCGTTTCCTTGTGGGACGCAGCTGCGGAAAAGGTTAACGCGCTTTCTCACTGATTGAATCGGATATCCTTTAAGACGCACAGCCATTCATTCTTTGTCCGATGGCGAATAGTTGATCCTCTTGAGTGCCTTGTCAGCAGAAGATTGCCTCTGTTACTGTTAGAGGAGTGCGAATTAGGGGGCAAAAGTGCAATTTTCAAAATTTGGCAGTAAATCGAATAGCTTGTTTGCTTTAAGCTTACTTTTTTTGAGTGTTCTCGGTGTTCTTTTTCCAGAACCACTATTAGCGCAGCAGGACCCAGAGCAAGATCAAACCCAGCCTGCAGAGCCTGATTTTGCTGCATTGTCAGATTCCGAACTGCTTGTGTTTGCCCGTGACCGGAAATGGTTGTTTGAGGGACCTTCTTGCGCACGCGGGTCCCCACTCTTCCAAGAACTTTCGAAACGTTATCCGGAAATGGAGTTCTTTGATCGTAGTAGCCTTTATTTCGAGATTTTGTGCGCAGATGAGCAGAAAGAGTATGGCCGCGCGCAAGAGGGGCTGGACCAGCTGGAGGCGCGTTACCCTTCGCCTAATTGGCAAGGGCTTGGACTGTATCTCAACAGGCGCAATGATGCGCCAGAAAAGCTGCTAGATCGTCTTGCTGGGTTAGATGGTGACTTTCTTGAACAAATGAGCCCAGAGGGATTTTGGCCCATTGTTCGATTTTTGAATGGCCATAAAATGGTGTCGCAATTTGAAGATCTGGCGCTTGTTTGGTTGGATGACGGACGGTTTGCTCGGCTCGATAGCGATATTCAGCAAGGCGTGGCATCATACGCTCTTAAGGCCGCTGTTCGCGCAACCAGAGCAGATGTGACGGATGAATTGCTGAGTTACATTCGGTCGCCTCAGATTTATGTCAGCATGCTGGCAAGCCGTGAATTTGGCCCGATTTGGCCGCAGATTGAAGCGCGCGTCGGACCAAATTTAAGCATAGTAAGCCGGGATTATGCCCAATGGGCATCCGCACGGTTGGAAAATCATCGCGAAGACAGGGATCGGTTTAGCACCGCTGCGCGTGCCTATTATTTTGCAGGAGATTTTTCACAAGCAATCGAGCTCGCGCAAGACTGGCAAGCGCGAGATGCGCGCGGGATTGCGATAGAAGAGGGCGATGGTTGGGCGCTGAATATCGAAGCGTATGCTTATGATGCGTTGGGCAAAAGGGCGCAGGCCGATGCTGTATTCGATAACTTGGCCGAACTTGATCCGGAAGATCATCCTTGGGTGGTGAGCTTTGTGATCAACCGCGCCTCTAGGCTTGTTGGTCAAAAGCGCTGGGAACAAGGCTTGGCCGCCAATGCTTTGGCTCAGGGCGTTGCAGATGTGCATGGAAACACTTTTGCAAACATGATTCTCGCGCATAACCGAGTTTGCGCTTTCAATGCGCTTGGCAGAGGGGACGAGACAGGGGATGATATTGCATTCTTATTGACCAATTCCTCAGACGGTTATGAGCTGGCAGCGGCTGCTCTGATGTGCCTTAAACGGCGGCAAGAGGCAGCTGATTTACTGATAGAAGGGTTGCAGGACCAAGGTCGGCAAGAACATTTGATCGAAGAACTGCAAGGGGAGCGTTTTGAGCTCTTCTATACGCCAAGCAGTCTCCCGCAAATTAGCGAATTGCTGGCAGAGTTTCCCTTGCTTGCTCAAGAATTTGATAAGTTTGCAAGGCCCATACCCTCAGCATTCGTCCCTGTCGCCTACTTAAAGCGGCGAGAGTGAGCTTTGCCGTGAGCGGGGCCAATTGGGTCTGCTCTATTGGGCTTGTGGCACGCCGAACAGGTCGTGCGCGTCAGCATCCTCCACTTTCACCTCTATAATAT
>CAZTFZ010000297.1:0-2203 GCA_964613105.1 uncultured Porphyrobacter sp.
GACAATTGCAATTGCTCGTCAATCTGAGCGACCAAACGCGCGAGCCCTTCGGCATTTTCGCTTTCCGCGCGGGCCACAAGCACATCTTGCGTGTTGGAAGCGCGCAAAAGCCACCAGCCATCCGCATTCGTCACCCTTACGCCGTCGGTGGAGTTCACTTCGTCTGGGCTGTCAGCAAGGCGTGCTTTCACCTCGTCAATCGCGGCGAATTTGCGGCTTTCATCGACCTGAAAGCGCATCTCAGGCGTGTTGTGCATATCGGGCATTGCGCCGCGCAGATCAGTGACGCTTTGGCCCAATCGCGCCGAGGCTGTGATCAAGCGAAGCCCTGCATAAAGCGCATCGTCAAAGCCGTAATATTCATCGGCAAAGAACACATGGCCGCTCATTTCACCCGCAAGAGGACTGCCTGTTTCCTTCATTTTGGACTTAATCAGCGAGTGGCCGGTCTTCCACATAATCGGAGCGCCGCCTTTGTCTTTGACCAGATTGAACAGCGCCCGGCTGGCCTTCACATCGGCGATAATCGTGGCGCCGGGCATGCGGGTGAGCAAGTCCTCGGCATAGATCATCAGCAATTGATCGCCCCAAATGACCCGGCCTTCACCGTCGATTGCGCCAATCCGGTCGCCATCCCCGTCGAAAGCCACTCCGAAATCGAGGTTCTTTTCCGCGACGAGAGCGCGCAAATCGGCAAGGTTTGCTTCAACCGTTGGATCAGGATGATGATTGGGGAAATTGCCATCAACTTCAGTAAACAGCAAATGATGCTCGCCCGGCAATTGCTCGGTCATCAGCTCAAGCGCGGGGCCAGCAGCGCCATTGCCAGCGTCCCAACCGATTTTGAGGCCCTCCAAGGCCGAAACGTCCATTCCCTCGACCGCTTTGAGCATGCGAGTGACATACTCGTTCAGGATTTCGCGCTGGGCAGACGTGCCAACAGGCGCCGTGCCATCGCCCCACTCACCCGCGGCAGAACGCTTGCCCAAAGTGACGATGTCTGCGCCAAAGAACGGACGCCCTTGAAACACCATCTTGAAGCCATTGTAATTGGCGGGATTATGGCTGCCAGTTATCTGAATACCGCCATCTATGTCTTGGGTTGAGCTTTCGGCATAATACAGCATTGGGGTCGCCCCCATGCCAATCCGCACAACATCGCAGCCGCTTGTCGTTAGCCCGTCAACCAGAGCGGTTTCGAGCATGGGAGAGCTGACCCGGCCATCATAACCGACCGCAACGCGGCTACCGCCTGCTTCGCGCAGCATCGCGCCAAATGTGCGGCCAATGGCGCGCGCATCCTCTTCGCTTAGGGTTTCGCCAATGACGCCGCGAATGTCATATTCGCGCAGGATCGTCGGATCAAAACTATGTGCCATGATGGTCTATTCATTCCCTTGTTCTTCCGCGTCAGCAATCAACAGATCGCGCGCAGCATTGATTTCTGCGAGGCGCGCATCGCTGCCCCCTTTGTCAGGATGCAGCTCATTGGCTAATTTTCGGTGTGCGTCGCGAATTTGCGTTGCGTCAGCTTGCGGGGAAACGCCAAGCAAAAGTCGAGCGCGGTTCAAATTGGGCCGGTTCAACTTGGATTTGGGCTTCTTCGCATTTTGAAGATAATGCCAAGGCCATTCACCCAAGGCCCAGCGCCAGCAAATGACGATAACTGCCAAAATAACCGCAAGCTTAATCACGAGACAGCCCGCTCTTTATCCGCAAGGCTTTTCGCAGTGCCAGTGCCATCAATCAGTCCATTCTCAGCAGAGGCCCCTGCACCGGAGCCGATCCTAAGGCCCACTTGAGGGCTCGCCTTAGCATCGGCATTGGCCTGCTTGGTTTGCGGCAAGTTCAAATGGCTGATGAGCGCGCGCAATTCTTGGCGAGCAACCAAATGGCTCGTTCCAAGCTCACCCAAATGCCCTTTATCGAGCAAGGTCAGTCCGGAAGGGAAAAGCTCACGAAAAATCACCCGCTCTGACAAGCCCTTCACAGCGCGAAAGCCCACTCTCTTGGACATTTCCGTGAGGGCTTTCTCAATCCGAGCGTTGTTGCGCGCCTCGGTATAGCCTGTGCGGTTGCGCACCACGACCCAATCCATCTCGCGCCGATTATGGACCAGCGTCGCGCGGCTGCGCTTCATCCGCGCTTCCCAGATAAGCTCGGCATAAAAGGACAGTTTCTTGACCTTGAACGTCTCTGGCTC
>CAZTFZ010000298.1:0-2182 GCA_964613105.1 uncultured Porphyrobacter sp.
GCGCGCTTTTCGGCCTGTTTGGCAGCGACAGGATCGGGCGCAGGCACTTCCATTCCGGCCTCAAGCGCCAATTCCTTGACGGCATCCATGAAGCCCATGCCTTGGTTGTCGGTCATCCAGCGGATGGCATCGCCATGTGCGCCGCAGCCAAAGCAATGGTAGAAGCCCTTAGCGTCATTGATCGTGAAACTGGGCGTTTTCTCGTCGTGAAAAGGGCAGCACGCCTTAAACTCGCGGCCCGCCTTTTGGACGCGCACAGTCCGCCCAATCAGCGCCGAGAGCGTCGTGCGCATGCGCAATTCGTCAAGCCATTGGGGTGAAAGTGCCATGGCGCTATCCATGCCCTGCAAGAGCGCTCAAGTCGAGTCGCTCACGGTCGCAATGTTGGAACTATTTGAGCTCGGCGTTTGGTCCCTTTTAAGAAAGCGCAGCCTTAACCAGACCGCTCGCTTTGCTCATATCAAGCTCGCTCGCATGGCGTTTTTTAAGCTCGCCCATGACGCGTCCCATATCCTTCATACTATCCGCGCCCAATTCCGCCTTAATGGCGTCAATCGCAGCCTTGGTATCGGCCTCGCTCATTTGGGCGGGCAGAAATTCCTCGATCACAGCAAGCTCGCTGCGTTCTTTTGCGGCAAGCTCGTCGCGGCCCCCCTCATCATACATGGTGATCGATTCGCGGCGCTGCTTGCCCATTTTCTGCAAAACCTCGATCACCAGCGCATCGTCCTCTGGCGCTTTGTCAGAACCGCGCAACTCAATATCGCGGTCCTTAATCTTGGCCGCAATCAGCCGCAAAGTCGCTGTGCGCTCTTTATCACCCGCCTTCATCGCGGTGACGGTGCTGGATTTGATTGTGTCGCGGATCATTGCATGTGTCTCAATAAACTGTGGATCAATGAGCCTAGACATAGAGTGACCGCATCAAAAGCCAAGAGTAGCGGTTGACGAAAGGCCACTTCGCTCATAACCGGTGACCCTTAGCTACATCGCTGGAAAAACCCCCTTTACGGAGCGCCCAAATGGCCCAATCCGCCTCTACGCCTGCGCAACATTCGGATCAGCCTGAAGGCGCCACTGGCGTTGCTGTTCTGGCCGATGGCACCGTCATTTGGGGCAGGGGCTTTGGCGCTAGCGGCAGCGCGGTGGGCGAAGTGTGCTTTAACACCGCGATGACCGGCTATCAGGAGGTGATGACCGACCCTTCTTATGCCAGCCAGATCGTGACCTTCACCTTCCCCCATATTGGCAATGTTGGCGCCAATGCAGAGGATTTGGAAAGCGAGCACGCAAAAGGCGCAATTGGCGCAGTTGGCTGTATCGTTCGCGAGGATGTGACGCTCGCCTCCAATTTCCGCTCCACATCAGAATTTGGCGACTGGATGAAGCAATCGGGCAAGATCGGCCTTGCTGGCGTTGATACGCGCGCCCTAACGCGCCGCATCCGCAAAACTGGCGCGCCCAATGCGGTGATTGCCCATGCGCCCGATGGCCAGTTTGATCTCGCCGCGCTGACACGGATGGCGAGCGAGTTTGCAGGGCTAGAGGGGCTTGACCTTGTGCCCGGCGTTTCGCGCGATGCTCAAGAGGAATGGGCCAAGAAGCAAGGCGGCGCTGGCGATTGGACGCTTGGTGAAGGTTATGCGTCCGCTGACACAAGCGATAGACCGCATGTTGTCGCGATGGATTTCGGCGCAAAGCACAATATCTTCCGCAATCTGGTGAAGGCTGGCGCACGGGTCACTATTGTCCCGGGCAGCGCCTCTCTTGATGAGATTATGGCGCACAAGCCCGATGGCGTGTTCCTTTCCAACGGGCCGGGCGATCCAGCGGCGACGGGCGCATATGCCGTGCCTGTTATCAAGGCCTTGCTCGATGCGGATATGCCGCTGTTTGGCATATGTCTGGGCCACCAAATGCTCAGCCTTGCAGCGGGCGCGAAGACCGTAAAAATGCACCAAGGGCATAGGGGCGCAAACCATCCCGTTCAGCGGGTTGCCCATGAAAATGGGGGCGGTTGGGGCGCGACCGAGGGCTTGGTTGAGATCACATCAATGAACCACGGCTTTGCAGTGGATGGCAGCAGCCTGCCTGACGGGGTCGAAGAAACGCATGTGAGCCTGTTTGATGGCAGCAATTGCGGGATTTCGGTGAAGGGCAAAAAGGCCTTTGGCGTGCAATA
>CAZTFZ010000299.1:0-2169 GCA_964613105.1 uncultured Porphyrobacter sp.
TTGCGTGTCGAGATTAGGTGCTTCGGCTTTAGGGGTGTCATCCGGCGCCCCAATGCCTTGCCCTATCCGCGCCAACGCCTCGTCCAGCGTCAGGCGGATAACCGGCGCCCCTTCAGGAAAGGCTGACAATAGCCTTGAGGGAAAGGCGGAAGAAAGCACGACAAAATGCCCAGCATCTTCGCGGCTGCGGATGAGCCGGCCAAAGCCTTGCGCGAGCCGTGCTCTGATAATCGCGTCGTCATGGGCCTGAGCGCCGCCTTTTGCCTCTGCTGCTGCCATTCGGCGTGCACGGTGCAAAATAGTCGGGCGCGGCCATGGCACTGCCTCCATTACCACGCAGCGCAGCGAGCGCCCCGGAACATCCACACCATCCCGCAAAGCATCTGTTCCAAGCAGGCTGGCGCGGGCATCATCGCGGAAAATATCGGTCAGCGTGCCTGTGTCGATGGGGTCAACATGCTGCGCATAAAGCGGCAAGCCATTGCGCGCGAGCCGGTCGGCAATCCGGCCATGGACCGCGCGCATGCGCTTGATCGCGGTAAACAGCCCCAGAACGCCGCCATCTGTCTGCTCAATGATATTGGCATAAGCGCCTGCAAGAGCGGGTATATCGCCGCGCTTAATGTCGGTGACGATCAGAATTTCAGAGCGAGCGGCATAGTCAAATGGGCTTTGCGCTTCGATGGTTTGCGGGTTTAGCTCAAGCGCGCTTGCCCCGCTTTTTGCAATGGCGCTGGGCCAGTCTGCGCCGGTTTCATCGCGATCTGTCAGGGTGGCGCTGGTCAGCATCGCGCCATGCGCTCCGTCCAAAACAGTGTGAGCAAAGGGCTGCATCGGGTCGAGCCAATGGCGGTGAATGCCAATATCAAACTCGCGCGCATCATTGCGATCAACCGCTAGCCAATCGACAAATTGCGGATCAACCGGACCACCAAGCCTAGCCAGCACAGCCTCCCATGCGGCCAAAAGATCAATCCGCCAGATGAGCGAATGGCGAGCGCCTTCGATGCGAGCGCGGCCTTGCCCATCGAGCCAGTCGGGCGCATCCTCGATCACAGCCTCAAGCCGTGAGCCCAGCTTCATCAAGGGCTGCCGGATTTGCGCCAGCGCTTGGCCTGCATCGCCCGCTGCCTCGATGAGATCGCCGGGCAATTGTGCCGCCTCTGTCTCAATCCCGTAGCCAGCATCGACAGAGCCGCTTTCATCGCGCGCATAAGTGCAGGCCCGCACGCGGTGGAGCAATAGCTCTAACGGGCCGCTGGGCTCGCCCTCTGCTAAGCGGCCAAGCCAACCTTCTGATGGCAGAGCTTGCGCCGCTTCAATCGCCGCCTCAACCGCTTCGCCGCCATCGTCATCATAGCTTGCAACATCGGCCAAACGCGCAGCAAGACCGCGCCTGCGGCCCCTGTTCTTGCGCTCTGGCCCGATGATCCAACGGCGCAGCTCTATCGCTTCATTGCCGGTAAGTTCAGCTGCAAAGGTGGCATCGGCAGCGTCGAAAACATGGTGGCCTTCGTCAAAGACAATGCGCGTCGGGCGCTGGGCATGATCGCGGCCTCTTGCTGCATTGATCATCACCAAGGCATGGTTGGCAATAACCAGATCGGCCTCAGCAGAAGCGCGAGCAGAGCGCTCGATAAAGCACTTCTTGTAATGCGGGCATCCGGCATAAACGCATTCACCGCGTTGATCGGTGAGGGCAGCAATTGCGCGCTTGCGAAAGAGCGTTCCGAGCCATCCGGGCAAATCGCCGCCGATCATATCGCCATCGCGGCTAAACGCGGCCCAGCGAGCGACCAAATGCGCAAGGATAGCAGGCCTGCCAGCAAAGCCGCCTTGAAGCGCGTCTTCTAGGTTAAGCAGGCAGAGATAATTCTCGCGGCCCTTGCGCACCACAACTTTGCGGCGGGGCTTGCTCCGTCTAGCCTCTGTCTGGTTGACGCTCTCGGCCTGATCCTGCGGCCAAACCCGAGCGCTTTCTTGCCGTAACTGGCGCTGCAAATTCTTGGTGAAGGTGCTGACCCAAACCGTGCCGCCCGATTGCTGCGCCCAGAGCGATGCTGGCGCGAGATAGCCAAGGGTCTTGCCAATGCCAGTGCCTGCCTGAGCAAGCAGCATATGCGGGCGCTTTTGCGTGTCGCGCGGAGCGAAAATTCCCGCTACTCCGCG
>CAZTFZ010000300.1:0-2164 GCA_964613105.1 uncultured Porphyrobacter sp.
GCACCGTGAATGCCATCGCGGCCCGTCTTGCTGCCAACATAGACAATCGGATTGCCGACGCCTGTTGCAGCGGAATAGAAGATCTTGTCTTGGTCAGCGACGCCCACGGTCATGGCATTGACGAGGATATTGCCATCATAGGCAGGGTGGAAATTGGTCTCGCCCGCAATTGTCGGCACGCCCACGCAATTGCCATAGCCGCCAATGCCGGCAACCACGCCTTTGACCAAATGCTGCATCTTGGGGTGCTCTGGACGGCCAAACCGCAAAGCATTGGCGTTTGCGACTGGGCGAGCGCCCATTGTGAACACGTCACGCAAGATCCCGCCAACGCCTGTGGCTGCGCCTTGGTAAGGCTCGATATAAGAAGGGTGGTTGTGGCTCTCCATCTTGAAGATGCAGGCCTGCCCGACGCCATTGGGGCCTTCACCGATGTCGATGATGCCAGCGTTTTCGCCGGGACCGCAAATCACCCATGGCGCTTCTGTTGGCAATTTCTTCAGGTGAAAGCGCGATGATTTATAGCTGCAATGCTCTGACCACATGACCGAAAATATGCCTAGCTCAACCATATTGGGCTCGCGCCCGAGGCTGGCGAGGACTTGGCTATATTCTTCCGGCGAGAAACCGTGCTGAGCGACTATTTCTGGTGTGATCGTTTCGGGAGAGTTTGGCATGGCACGCGCTTTAACGAGCCTCGCTTGGCCTCGCTAGCCCCGCGCGCGTTTATGCCAGCGGTTTTGCCCAACCCACCACGCCAGCGCAGTGATTATTCCGAATGCAAGCAATGATGTGAGCGGCAAAGCGGCTGACATCTCGGTTGGCGGAGGCCCAAACCAATTGATCGCTTGGAATATCAGCATGACGCCCAAAAGGATGACGGGCGGTCCAATTGGCCCTCTTGTGGCGCGCAGAAAAGCGTAGAATGCCAGCAAAGTGATACCAATCTCCAGCGGCATAGCGACAATAGGGTGGTTCCATAGGCCAAGCCCCAGCTTATCCTCGCCTCCCACAAGCGTAAGGTCAGGCGCATGGACCAACAAATCGAGCAGCCAATGGCTCACCACAACAAGGGCAGACAGCCATCCCGCAAAGCCGTTGCGCGTCAGCGCCCAGACCAGCAAGCCAAAGACCGCGCCAAACACCACTCCGCCCAAAAGGCTGTGAGTATAGGGCATGTAGAACAGGTCGAACGGGACCATCACGGTTGCCGATGGATCGACACGCATTTTCTCTACGCCTACAAGAGCGAGCGCGAAAAATGCCCAATCGACCAATTGTGCGGCAATAAACACAATGCCGAGGCGCGGAGATTTTGGCGAGACAGCCGCTGCCACAAGAGCAGGGGCCCAATGACCAATAAACATGTCCTAGTCTTCCTTCCCCGAGCGCAGTCTCGGACGTCGCAATTGGCCTGTATCGCCCTAAGCGAATTTCAGCGCAACCCAGCTCGCCGTGGCTGCAGTGGTGCCCGTCGCAAATGCGCCCCATGCGATATCGGCAAGGCTAACATGCGTCGCCCAGACTTTCAGGACGGCTTGGCTGGTTAGATCGAAGGTTGCGTAACAAAGCCCGCCCAGCAATGCGCCGTTGATGAGCGCTGTAATGACTGAGCCGCTTTCGACGCCGGGCTTCACAGCGAACCAGACCATGCCTGCGATATAAATCATGTAAAAGCTGATCGCTGCGCCCCAACGCACGCCTTCACCCATGATCTCTCCGATTACTGGCTGGTACAGATTGGGGACCGCCCAGCGCAGCCAGAACGCGTCGAGCACTCCGAATGTGATGGCGCATGTGATATAGGCGATGACCCATGGCATTGGCATATTTCCCCAATTAGCTTTGCATGATGCACTCGCTTACTTGACCATCGCGGTCCTCGCGGTCAATGCTTGTCGGTAATGACTGAGCAGCAAACAGACCAAGCAACGCCCGATATTGCGGCGATGAGTTTCGAAGATGCGCTAAAGGCGCTGGAAGGTATCGTGCGCCAGCTTGAAAGCGGCGACGTGGCCTTGGATGACAGCATCGCGCTTTACGAGCAGGGCGAGAAGCTGCGGACGGCCTGCCAAGCACGGCTTGATGCAGCGCAAGAGCGGATAGAGAAGATCGTTGCTGGCAGCGACGGTGCTCCCACTGGCACAGCGCCATTTGACCAAGC
>CAZTFZ010000301.1:0-2163 GCA_964613105.1 uncultured Porphyrobacter sp.
TTCATCGCAAACGCAATTAGTCAGCCGTTTTGGGGCTGCTTTGCAATTGCACGTAGTTTTCAAGCCCCATGCGCTCGATCATATCGAACTGCGTTTCGAGAAAATCGACATGCTCTTCCTCGCTGGAGAGGATTGCAGCGAACAAATCGCGGCTGACATAGTCGCGCACGCTCTCACAATGCTCAACCGCATCGCGCAGCAGCGGAATAGCATCCTCTTCCATCGCCATATCGGCTTTGAGGATTTCCAGCACTGTCTCGCCAACGCGCAATTTGTGCACGGCTTGGAAGTTTGGCAGGCCGTTCAAGAACAGCACACGCTCAGCCAATTGGTCGGCATGCTTCATCTCATCAATGCTCTCGTGCCGTTCGTAAGCGGCGAGCTTATCAACGCCCCAATCGTCAAGCACGCGGTAATGCAACCAATATTGGTTGATCGCGGTTAGCTCGTTCGTGAGCGCCTTGTTGAGAAATTCGATGACTTTTGCGTCGCCCTTCATGGGTGAACACTCCTTTTCGTATGAATGCGATTGGTCTTTGTTGTGGCCACACAAATACGCGCTCAACCCCTAATAATTCAAGGGAGAAACGGAAAAAATCTATATTTTTTAGTTACTTGCAAGCCATTCGCACTAGCGTGCGTTTAGCTTATAATGCGACTAATTCGCATTGTGAAACGCGTTCTTCGCTCAAAATTGCATCAGCTTCGATCAAGCACTGGCCGCAATTGGGGCGTTTGCCCAATTTTGCGTAAACCGTTTCAGCATTGCCATCACATTTGCGGGCCGCTTTGCGCAGCTCGGTTTCGCGTATGGCATTGCAAATGCAGGTATACATTGGCTCGTTGGTCCTCACAGTTGAGACTGCACTTTGGGTGCTGCGACTGATTCGCATTAGCCACTATATGCGACTTATTCTCAATAGCAAGGTGTTTGAAGCGGGCCTGTTTGGGCCTTTTGGGCAGTTTTGCAGGCTTTGCATCCTAAAATCAGCGTTTGAGTGGGAACAGCCGCCCATAAGTGAGGCAGCGCCATAGCCATTCCAGCGGTCCATAACGGAAGCGATCGAGCCAAGGTTTGGACCAAAGAAGCATAATTATGCACATAGCGGCCCACACCAAATAGAGCTCGCCTCTGGTCAAAAGCCCAAACAGACCGCCTGCCCAGCCCTGAAATACCACCATCATCACAAGCGACGTGCCCAAGTAATTGGTGAAAGCCACTCGGCCAGCCGCTTTCACGCGGTCGCCTAGCCAGCCGCCCGCAGGCGTATAGGCCACCAGCAGAGCGGCAAGGCCCAGCGCCATCGCAAGACGGGGCAGATAGCTCCAGCCCATGAGACCCGCCAATGAACCATAAAAGGTGAAGCCATCGCTTTGGATAAACAGGGCCATCGCGAGCGAAACAAGCCCTCCGCCAATCAGACCGACCCAGCCCCATTTGCGCATTTTGGCCACGTCAATGCCGCCGGAGAAAAAGCCAATCCGGTAAAGCGCTATGCCGATCAGCATCAGCGGCACGGTCTCAAATCCAAACATTAGAAAATTGACAAATGGCTCGTACCAATGCGCCTCGAAGCGGTAAGCAATCAGTCCAGCATAGTCGCCAGCTTGCTGGAACTGGGTTTGGGCCGCATCATCGGCCAAAGCCTCTGAAATACCCAGATCAAGGTCGACATGCATTTGGTTAAACGCTTCGCCCTCGCCAAAGCCTGTATCGGCAACGGCCCAAGGCACTGTCATAATAGCGCCCATCGTCAATGCGCCCACAAAATAGCCCAAAAGACCCAATTTTAGCTGGTTTAGCGCGTCCCACTTCACACACAGTAGAACCAAGAACCCAGCCAGCGCATAATAGGTTAGGATATCGCCGGGCCAAATCAGATAGAAATGGATAAGCCCAAAGACGAGCAACCAGACGAGCCTGCGCAGTTGCAAGCCTCGCCCCTGCCCCTTAGCCCAAGCATTCTCCATAAACAGATAGAGCCCTGCACCAAACAATAGGGTGAAGAGCCCGCGCATTTTGCCATCAATCAGAACGAATTGGGCAACATACATCCAACCCTCAGCCGCGCCATGCTCGGTTAGAAAGGCGCCTGGATAGATATATGCGTTAAAGGGCTGACCAAAGGCGATGATATTGGCCGCAAGAATACCCATAACCGC
>CAZTFZ010000302.1:0-2128 GCA_964613105.1 uncultured Porphyrobacter sp.
GAATCGCTCTACAGCATGGATGGCGATTTTGCTCCCTTGGAGGCGCTGCGCGAGGTCGCAGGCTTGCATGATGCGATGCTGGTCATTGACGAGGCCCATGCGACCGGCGTTTTTGGCAAGGGTGGGCGCGGTTTGGAGAGCGGACTTGATACCGACAATCAGCGCGCAGACAACGTCATCACTCTGCACACTTGCGGCAAGGCCTTGGGCTGCGAGGGAGCGCTTTTATGCGGTCCAAAGCTGATGCGCGACCATATGATCAACCGCGCAAGGGGCTTTATCTTTTCGACCGCGCCATCGCCGCTCATGGCTGCTATTGTGGCGAGCGCTTTGGATATTGTCGCAGATGCGGATGATGAACGCGCTGAGTTAAATCGGCGGATTGTGAAGGCGGCTGAGCATTTTGCAGAGCTTGGCGCGCAGTGCCATGGCTCACCGATTATTCCGCTTATCTGCGGCGATAATGCAAGCGCTTTGCAGCTGGCTGAGGCCGTGCAAGAGGCTGGCTTTGATGTGCGAGCGATCCGTCCGCCAACCGTGCCGCAAGGGTCATCACGGCTAAGGATTGTATTGACCCTCAATGCGACGCAAGATGATCTGGCGGGGCTCGCGCAGGTTCTGCATCGGACGAAAAAGGCATAGATATATGACAGGTTTCATCGTCAGCGGAACCGATACAGAGATCGGCAAGACGGTCTTTGCCGCCGGTCTCGCTGGGCTGCTCGATGCGCATTATTGGAAGCCTGTTCAGGCAGGGCTTGAAGATGGTGAGGGCGATAAAGAGCGCGCCGCTCGGCTGGGCGGGTTGCCGCCGGAACGCGTGCACCCAGAGGCATATCGGCTGAGCGAACCTTGCTCGCCCCATCAAGCGGCGATGATTGATGGCGTGACGATTGAGGAGCAGCAACTGACGCTGCCCAAGGCGGATGACCTGCTGATCGTCGAAGGGGCAGGCGGCGTGCTGGTGCCTTTGCGCGAAGATCTGCTGTTCGCCGATCTGTTTGCCCAGTGGGCGCTGCCAGTGATTTTGGTTGCTCGCACTGGCCTTGGCACGATCAACCATTCGCTTATGTCGATTGAGGCTGTTCGCGCTCGCGGCGCAAGCGTGTTTGGCATGGCCTTTGTTGGCGATGAAAATGCTGAAAGCGAGCGAGTGATTTGCGCGATTGGCAAGGTCAAGCATTTGGGCCGCTTGCCCTTGTGCGAGCCGCTGAACCACGACAACCTAAGCGCGGCGATGAAGGCCAATTTTAGCATCACCGATTTTGCCAGCCATGATCTTTCTCGGGTAGGAATTTGATATGACGAGCGCTTACAATCCCGTCTGGCATCCCTTCACTCAACACGGTTTGGGGGAGCCTATTCCGATGATTGATCGGGCTGAGGGCGCGTGTCTTTACACCAGCGATGGGCGGCGGATCATCGATGCGATTTCGAGCTGGTGGGTGATCACTCACGGCCACCGCGACCCTGCGATCATGGAGGCTGTTAAGGCGCAAGCAGACAAGCTTGATCAGATGATCTTTGCAGGCTGGACGCATCCTCCTGCGCAAGAATTGGCGCAAGGGCTGACGCAGTGGCTGCCGTTCGATTTGCCCTATGCCTTTTACTCGGATTCTGGCTCAACCGCGGTTGAGGTGGGGCTGAAAATGGCGCTGGGATATTGGGCCAATAGGGGCGAGCCGCGCGGCACAATTGCGGTGCTGGAGCATTCCTATCATGGCGATACGATTGGCGCGATGTCAGTCGGCGCTCGCGGGGTGTTCAACCAAGCCTATGCGCCGCTTTTGTTCGATGTTGCAACGGTGCCTTTTCCCGCTGAGGGCGCTGAGCAAGCCAGCTTGGATGCGCTGGAGAGCATTTGCCGCGACAGCCAAACCGCAGCCTTTATCGTTGAGCCTTTGATCTTGGGCGCTGGCGGAATGCTGGTCTATTCGCCCGAAATATTGGCGCAAATGGCGGCGATTTGCGCGCGCTTTAATGTGCTGCTTATTGCCGATGAAGTCATGACCGGCTGGGGTCGCACAGGCACAGCATTTGCATGCGAGCAAGCGGGCGTGTCGCCTGATATTTTGTGCCTTGCCAAAGGCCTCACAGGCGGATCAGTGCCGCTTGCTGTCACCATGGC
>CAZTFZ010000303.1:0-2095 GCA_964613105.1 uncultured Porphyrobacter sp.
GGCTCAACCACTGTCGTCGAACAAGGCTGGCAGGCGGAGCGATTGGCCGATGGCACGCTTGCCCTCACCCGTCACCAAGCGCTCGAAAGGCGCAATGCTGCTGGCACCAAGGCTGATCCTGTAAGGCTCGAAATTTTCAACAATCTGTTCATGGCCATCGCCGAGGAAATGGGCGTTGTGCTGCAATCCACCGCGACCTCTGTGAACATTAAGGAACGGCTCGATTTTTCCTGCGCTTTGTTTGACGCCAGCGGCGCTCTCATTGCCAATGCGCCGCATATTCCTGTCCATCTTGGATCGATGGGCGACAGCATTAAGCGCATTATCGAAGCGCGCGGATGCGATGCTAACGACAAGCCCCATGATGGCAGAGGTATGTTGCGCGGCGATGCCTATGTCCTCAACGATCCCTTTCGGGGCGGCACGCATCTGCCCGATGTGACGGTGATCGTGCCGGTGTTCTACAGCGCCAAATCCGCAGCACCTGACGCCTTTGTCGCAGCCCGCGGCCACCATAGCGACATAGGCGGGATCGCGCCGGGTTCTATGCCGCCGAGCAGCAAAACCCTCGATGAAGAGGGTGTTTTGCTCGACAATGTCCTGCTGGTTGACGAGGGCGCGTTTCTAGAAGCGGCTTTGCGCAATATCTTGGGAAGCGGACCCTATCCTTCGCGCAATCCGGCCCGCAATATCTCCGATCTGCGCGCCCAATTGGCGGCCTGCACGCGCGGGGCTCAACTGCTGATCGCTGCAACGAAAGACAATGGCGCAGATGTGGTCGCCAGTTTTATGGACCATGTCCTTGGCAATGCAGAAGAGCAGGTGCGCTGCCTGCTCGACCGGTTGGAAGACGGCGCTTTCGCCTATGAAATGGACAATGGCGCGCAAATTTGCGCTAGCATCACAATCGATAAAAAGGCGCGCTCAGCGACGATCGACTTCACCGGAACCTCTGGCCAGCGCCCTGACAATTTCAACGCCCCGCGCGCGATTACAAGGGCCGCAACGCTCTATGTCTTGCGAACTCTGATCGACGATCCAATCCCGATGAATGATGGCTGTTTGCGACCCGTAGAGATTGTCGTGCCCAAAGGCTCCATGCTCGACCCTGAAACAGGCGCTGCAGTGGTCGCAGGCAATGTGGAGACGAGCCAAGTCATCACCGATGCTCTGTTTGCCGCCACAGGCCGCCTCGCCCCATCACAAGGGACGATGAACAATTTCACTTTTGGCAATGACAACCATCAATATTACGAGACGATTGCGGGTGGCACAGGCGCTGGGCCAGATCATGACGGAACCAGCGGCGTGCAAAGCCATATGACCAACAGCCGTCTGACCGACCCTGAGATTCTCGAAACGCGGTTGCCCGTCAGGCTTGATCGCTTTGCCCTAAGGCGCGGTTCGGGCGGAAAAGGCGCATATCGCGGCGGTGATGGGGTTGAGCGCGAGATCGCCTTCCTAGAACCTATGCGCGCCAATATGCTCGCCAATCGCCGCAAGCTGCCACCGCGAGGTTTAGCAGGCGGCAGCGATGCTGAGGTGGGCCGCAATTGGGTGGAGCGCAGCGACGGCTCGCGCGAAGACTTACCCGCCTGTGCAGCGGTGGATGTAGAGGCTGGTGACCGCTTCATCATCCATACGCCCGGAGGCGGTGGATTTGGCGGCGTTGTGGCCAAGAGCAAAAGGAAGACCAGCGAATGAATTATTGGCCGCTTATAGGCATTCTGATCGTCGTTATCGGCTTTGCCCTGCGCTTCAATCCGCTGATGGTTGTGGTTACCGCAGCATTGGCCACGGGCGTATTGGGCGGGCTTGATTTTCTCGCCGTGGTCGAGGCCTTGGGTAAGGCCTTCAATGACAATCGCTATATCTCGGTCACATGGATCATCTTGCCGGTCATTGGCCTGCTTGAACGCCACGGGCTTCAACAGCGGGCAAAGACCCTAATCGAAGGGGTGCGCGGCGCCACCATGGGCCGGCTCTTGGTGCTCTATCTCGGCTTTCGCCAGATAACCGCAGCCTTGGGCATGAAGGATATTGGCGGCCATCCGCAAACGGTCCGGCCTTTGATTGCGCCCATGGCAGAGGCAGC
>CAZTFZ010000304.1:0-2090 GCA_964613105.1 uncultured Porphyrobacter sp.
CGCACATGGCCCAAATTGGCAGCCCTTAGTGCTGGCATCATGCGCACCATGGCGCGCTTGATAATGTCTGCGCTTGTTCCTTGAATAGGCGCGTTGATGGCTGCGCGTTCGCTACCCTGCCGCTCGTTCTGGTTCTTAGAATTGATCCGGGGGAACCATGTTTTGCGGCCAAACAAAGTGAGCGAGAAGCCCTGTTCGCGAACGTCCTCTAGCGTATCGGTAATATAGCGCTGAATGCCAGGGAAGCGCTGAAAATAGGTGTCGATCATGGCTTGAGCTTCATCAGCCTCTACGCCTAAGCGGCCTGCTAAGCCCCAGCGCGAAATGCCATAGAGGATCGCGAAATTGATCGTTTTCGCTTGCGCTCTTGTGTCGCGGGTCACCTCTTCGAACATTTCTTGGGCGGTGCGATTGTGAATATCCTCGCCCTTGGCAAAGGCTTCTTTCAGCGTCGCCACATCGGCCATATGCGCCGCTAGCCGCAATTCGATCTGAGAATAATCTGCCGCCAACAAAACATTGCCATCATCAGCCACAAATGCCTCACGAATTTGGCGTCCGATTGCTGTGCGAATGGGGATGTTTTGCAGATTGGGGTCCGTAGAAGAAAGCCGCCCGGTTTGAGCGCCCACTAGGCTATAGCTTGTATGGACGCGGCCCGTTTCAGGGTTGATCGCGGCCTGCAAAGCATCGGTATAGGTCGATTTCAGTTTTGACAGCTGGCGCCATTCCAGCACTTTATCGGCAATTTTTGCGCCTTCGCCTGACAAGCGCTCTAATATGGCTTGATCGGTTGAATACTGGCCGCTTTTGCCTTTGCGCCCGCCCTTAAAGCCTAGCTTGTCGAACAAGATATCGCCCAATTGCTTGGGGCTGCCGACGGTGAATTCTTGTCCTGCCTCTGCGTGAATCTCGCCCTCTAGGCGAGCGATCTCAGTGGCGAAATTCTCTGACAATTTGGCTAGAGCCGCCCGGTCAACCTTGATTCCATGACGCTCCATCTGGGCAATCACGGGAACCAGCGGGCGGTCGACCCGCTCATAGACAGTCGTGGCAGATTCAATCGGTAGGCGCGGCTTTAACAAGGCATGCAGCCGCCATGTGACATCAGCGTCTTCGGCGGCATATTCTGTCGCTCGGTCCAGCGGAACTTCGCCAAAGGGAATGGCTTTCTTGCCAGTGCCGCATACCTCTTTAAAGGTCAGGCAGGTGTGATCGAGATGCCGCTGGGCAAGTTCATCCATGCCGTGTCCGCCGCCCATGCCGGTTTCTTGGCGGCCAGCGTCGAGCGCAAAACTCATCACCATCGTATCATCAATTGGGGCGACGGTAAGATCATGGCGCGCCAGCACATTGAGATCATATTTGCCGTTCTGGAAAATCTTGATCACTGCCTCGCTTTCAAGCAAGGGTTTGAGTGCGGCAATGGCGTCTTCCATTGCGATCTGGGCTGGCCTTTCGGCGAACATGTCGCTGCCGCCATGGCCAAGCGGGATATAGCAAGCGTCATTGGGGCCTATCGCAAGGCTGATGCCGACAAGCCGTGCTTGGATGGCATCGAGGCTATCGGTTTCAGTATCGACGGCCACCAGCCGAGCCTCAAAAGCGCGGGCGACCCATGTCTCCAGCTCTTCAAGCGTTTGGACACAAGCATATTTGCTGCGGTCGATTGGGGGCATGTCGAGGATGGTCTCGTGGCCGTTAGCTGGCGCAGCCTTGTCGTTTGGCTGATCGGGTAAGTGCGGCTTGCCTGCGATTGCCTTATTTGCCGCATCTGTATCAGCGGTCTTGCCTATGCGGCGCAGCATTGTTTTGAAATTGTGTTCCTGCAAGAATTCTACGAGCGGGCCTTCTGGTATGTCTTGAAGCGCCATGTCTTCCAAATCGATGGGCAAGGGACAATCGTCTTTGAGGGTCACCAAAATGCGTGAGAGCCGTGCCATATCGGCTTGCTCGATCAGCCGTTCTTGCATCTTGGATTTCTTCATCTCGGGCGCGGCGGCCAGAACGCTTTCCAAATCGCCATGCTCGATCAAAAGCTTGGTGGCTGTCTTGGGCCCAATGCCGGCCACGCCAGGGATATTGTCGGA
>CAZTFZ010000305.1:0-2082 GCA_964613105.1 uncultured Porphyrobacter sp.
CAAAAGATCATCAGGATTGGTCATAATGGCCCTGCCCTTGCCGCAACAGCGATCAAAACTCCAGCGGCATAGCGACTTTGACGCCTTCAATGCCTTGAGCTTTTGCTACCAAATCAGCGGGAATAGCCGCATCAACGCTGAGCAAAAGCACCGCCTCGCCGCCAGCATCGCGCCGGCCAAGGTGGAACGTGCCAATATTGATACCATTCTCGCCCAAAAGGCTGCCGATCCGGCCAATAAAGCCGGGCGCGTCTTCATTGACGATATAGAGCATATGGCCTTGCAATTCGGCCTCAATGCCGACGCCAAAAATCTCGACCAGTCGCGGCGCAGTCTTGCCAAACAATGTGCCCGCAACAGAGCGGTCGCCTGCCTCTGTGCCGACTGTCACGCGCAGCAGGGTGTTGTAGGCCCCTTCGCGCTCGTTACGCACGTCGCGCACTTCAAGCCCGCGCTCTTTGGCAAGATAGGGCGCATTGACCATATTCACGCTCGCAGAATAGCGGCGCATGAAACCCGCCAGAACCGCGCCCGTAATAGGCTTACCGTTCAATGCAGATGCTGCGCCCTCACGCTCAATGCTGATATTGGTGAGATTGCCATGGGCCAATTGGCCAACAAGGCTACCAAGCTTTTCAGCAAGCTCCATATAGGGCTTCAGCTTCGGCGCTTCCTCGGCTGACAAGGACGGCATGTTGAGCGCATTGGTGACGCCGCCATTGACGAGGTAATCGCTCAATTGCTCTGCTACTTGCAGAGCGACATTGACCTGCGCCTCGGTTGTCGAGGCTCCAAGGTGCGGTGTGCAGATAAAGCCCGGCTTGCCAAACAAGGGACTTTCCTTGGCAGGTTCGCTAGCAAACACATCCAAAGCAGCGCCTGCGACATGACCATTGTCGAGCAATTGCGCCAAAGCCGCCTCGTCGATCAATCCGCCGCGCGCGCAATTGACGATCCGAACGCCCGGTTTCGTTTTCGCAAGGTTTTCCGCGCCCAGAATATTGCGCGTCTCATCAGTCAAAGGCGTGTGCAAAGTGATGAAATCAGCCCGTTCGAGCAAGCCATCAAGTGTGACTTTCTCAACGCCCATTTCAACCGCGCGATCCTCTGTCAAAAAGGGATCAAATGCGATCACTTTCATCTTTAGACCCAAAGCGCGGCTCGCAACGATAGAGCCGATATTGCCAGCCCCGATCAGACCCAGCGTCTTGCCAGTCACTTCGACGCCCATGAAGTCCTTTTTGGGCCATTCACCAGCCTGCGTGCGCGTGTTGGCCGCAGGGATTTGCCGGGCCAATGCCAACGTCATCGCAATCGCGTGCTCTGCCGTCGTGATCGAATTGCCAAACGGCGTATTCATCACCACCACGCCTTTGCCAGAGGCATAAGGAATGTCGATATTGTCGACACCAATGCCCGCGCGGCCAATGACCTTCAAATTGGTCGCTGCGTCCAGAATTTCAGGCGTGACAGTGGTCGAAGAGCGGATAGCAAGGCCGTGATAATCGCCGATCACAGCCTTCAATTCGTCAGGCGTCATGCCCGTTTTCACATCGACATCGCAGCCGCGCTCTTCAAAGATACGCGCTGCGTTGGGGTCCATCTTATCGGAAATAAGTACTTTTGGTTTTGTCATGGGTAATTCGATCCATCATTCCGGCATTTGAACCGGAGAGAAAAAGGGAAAGGAGGCAGCGCACATCCGCGCCGCACCTCGCTTAAAAATTAGGCTGAAAGCTCGGCTTTGACGGCTTCGAAAGCCCACTCAATCCAAGGCAAGAGGCGAGAGATGTCCTCTGCCTCTACCGTGCCGCCGCACCAAATCCGCAAGGAAGGCGGAGCATCGCGATAGCCATTGAAGTCATAGCCGACATCGCGATCTTGCAGCATAGCGACGATCTTGTTGGGCACAGCCGCCTGATCGTCAGCCGAGAGGCCTTCGTACCAATCGCCAGTGAACTGCATGCAGACGCCAGTGTTGGTGCGTTTTGCCGGATCGCTGACCATGTTTCTGAGATAAGGCGTCGCCTCAATCCAATCGGTCACAATCTTTGCATTCGCATCAGCGCGGGCAAACATCGC
>CAZTFZ010000306.1:0-2081 GCA_964613105.1 uncultured Porphyrobacter sp.
GAGCGATTGGCCCATCTGCCACTGCTTGTAGGTTGGCCACCTGCCGCGATGGGAATGGAGCCAAGCGCAATGTCGATGCCGTTTTGCCGAGCAGCCACATGCAGCCTCTCCGCCATGACTTGAGGCCCGCTGCTCTCAATCCAAGGGGCCGAGCGGCTTCGCTTGCGATCAAGCAATAGCGACATTTCAGGCGTGAACAGCATTGTTGCGCCAGCCTTTGCCGCCGCAACCGCCGCATCCTCTATCGCCGCACAATTTGCCTCCGGATCAATGCCAGAGGTCATTTGAAGAATGGCTATTCGGGTCATATTGGCCGGGTCATATTGGTCGGGTCATATTGCTCATGTCATGCTGAGATGGTCATGACAGAGCGAATCTAACCCGCCAAAAGCGCATCAAGCCCGCCTGACCGTTCAAGCGCGGCCAAATCATCAGAGCCGCCCACATGCGTGTCGCCAATGAAGATTTGCGGCACGGTCCGCGCTTCTGGTGCACGGGCCAGCATCTCATCGCGTTTTGCGCCGCCAGAGGTAATGTCATGCTCTTCATAGGCCACGCTTTTGCTGTCGAGCAGCGCCTTGGCGCGCACGCAAAAGGGGCAGGCGAACTTGGTATAGAGGGTCACTTTTGGAGATTGGCTCATCATATTTCCTTATGCAATTTCGGCGGATCAAAACGAAAAACAGGGTGAAAGCATGGGTCTTGAAACCCCGTTCAGCGCTGCTTATCTCTGTGTTACCGGATGCGGCCAAGATGGCGTGTTCGGCGCATTAATCAAGCCAGATGCCGCAAATGCGGGTTTGGGCTGAGAAATGTGAGATTTTGTAAATTGCTCCAATTTTGAGGATTTGACACTATGAACCGTATTGACCTTACCCCCTATCGCCGCTCCACCGTTGGCTTTGACCGCGTCTTTGACTTGCTGGAAAAACAAGCTCGCAGCGCAGGCGATAATTATCCCCCCTTTAATATCGAGCGGCGCGATGAAGACAGCTATCGCATCACTCTGGCCGTGGCAGGCTTTGGCCCCGAAGATCTCGACATCACCGCTCAGCAAAACCTGCTGACCGTGCATGGGAAAAAGGGCGTTGAAGATGCTGGCGCAGATATGCTGCATGTTGGCATTGCCAATCGCGGGTTTGAACGCCGTTTTGAGCTTGCCGATTATGTCCGCGTAGAAGCAGCTGACCTTACCAATGGTCTGCTTATCATCGACCTGTTGCGCGAAGTGCCTGATGCGATGAAGCCGAAGAAAATTTCCATTGGCGGAAACACGCTGAAAGTCGTCGAAAGCGACACAGATGAGACACTTGATGGAGACACTGAAGGTAGCGCCGTCGCCTAATCTCTCCAACACAAACAATAGCATTTGGGGGCGTCGATTTGTTTCGGCGCCCTCTTTTTTGTGTGCCTAAGATTGTCGGTTTAAGCCTCTAAACCAAGCGAGCCTGCTGCAAGGCCGCACCGATAAAGCCAGCAAACAGAGGGTGCGGATCAAAGGGCTTGGATTTTAGCTCTGGATGGAATTGCACGCCAACAAACCATGGATGGTCGGGCCGCTCGACAATTTCGGGAAGCAATCCGTCGGGCGACATGCCAGAAAATGAAAGGCCCCCTGCCTCCAACCGCTCGATATAGGCAGAGTTTACCTCATAGCGGTGGCGGTGGCGTTCAGAGATGGTGGTCGCATCATAGATCTGCGCAATCCGGCTGCCTTCTGCAAGTTTGGCATCGTAAGCGCCAAGCCGCATTGTGCCGCCCAGATCGCCGCCTTCCTTGCGGGTCTGCATCCCCTCTTCGCTCATCCATTCAGAGATAATGCCGACCACAGGCTCTGTCGTTTCGCCAAACTCTGTCGAAGAAGCGGCTGCTATGCCAACATCGCGCGCTGCATCGAGGCAGGCCATCTGCATGCCCAAACAAATGCCGAAAAACGGCACTCCGCGCTCACGAGCAAAGCGCACGCTAGCGATCTTGCCTTCCGACCCGCGCTCACCAAACCCGCCCGGCACCAAAATGCCGTGCATCGGCTCTAGCTGAGCGGCAATGTCAGCATCGGACTGGCCGAAAATCTCTGCATC
>CAZTFZ010000307.1:0-2062 GCA_964613105.1 uncultured Porphyrobacter sp.
ACCAAACGGCGGTGCAGCCTCGCCATTTAAGTTTGACTGGCCAGGCCGCCCACTCCCTCCACCCTTCCACCCGGTTAGGATCCGAGGATGTTCCGGGCGGAAGGGTGGAGGGAGCGGGCTGGCTAAGCTCCCCTAATCACGCATGCGGCGTGACCAGATATTTCTCGCCCGTTTTCATTTGGCGATAATCGGTGATCGCATCCTTGGTCAGCATCCCTTCCAGATTGACCTTGGCCTTATAGCTGCTGGCAAAGGTGGTGGAGAGGTTTGAGACAACGCGCGTGCGCATGCGGACCACGGTTTCCATGCCCGCTTTGGCAAGGAACGGTGTCAGCAAGAAACCAGCGACGCACCATTGCAAGCCATAGCTTGGGGTCAAAATGGTTGGGCCCAAATCAAGCCGTCCATATTGATACATCTTCTTGTCTTGGTTGGAGCCATAGCGCGAAAACTCGGTCATTTTGGCAGAGGCAACCTGCTCCATCGCTTTCAACACGCCATCAACCGCTGATCCGCCGCCAATGGGGTCAAAGCCCAAATAGGCATCGGTTGCATCAATCGCGGCGCGCAATTGCTTCATATAATCATCATCGGATGAATTGACGACATGGGTTGCGCCTGCCTCTTTAAGCAGATCAACATGGGCCTGTTTACGCACGATGTTGACGAGCTTTATGCCGTCTTCAATGCAGATTTTGTTGAGCATTTGGCCAAGGTTGGAGGCGGCGGCGAGATGGATGATAGCGTCATGCCCTTCTTGTTTGGCGGTTTCAACGAAAGCGAGCGCAGTCATTGGGTTCACAAAGGAACTTGCGCCTGCCTCTGCTGAGTGGTCGCCCAAGGGCAAACACATCATCGCATCGGCGATGGCATATTGGCTAAAAGCATTGCCCGGTACGCAAGCAACGCGTTGGCCCATCAGGGCCTTGGCCATATCGCCGTCACCTGTGGCAATAACAGTGCCTGCGCCTTCATTGCCAGCGGGCAAGCGTTGGCCATGGCGACCCTTTTGCCCCGAAAGAAATGGCTCTGGCATTTGCGCCACAACTTTGCCGTCCGAATATTCGGCATTGTCGAAGTCTGCTGCGCTGGTCAGGATCGCAAGATCAGACGGGTTGATCGGGGCCGCTTCCATTTTGACGAGCACTTGATTGCCGGTCGGCTCTGGGAAGCTTGCCTCAGCCACCTCGAGTGTCAGCGCGCCGCCTGCATCGAGAGTGGTGAAAAGCTGTTTGCCGGTGGTTGTCATGGGTGTTTCTCCTGAAGGTGGTTTGGCCTCAAAGATTTCGGCCTGATATGTGTTGTGGTGCTGGCTAGGGTAAGCCGCGCGCAATAGCCAGCGCGAGTTTGCATCTTTGACGCCCGCCTAAGCATCATCTGGGTAAATCGCCTCGACAAAATAGAGGCCGTGGGGCGGGGCGTTAAAGCCCAATTCTTGCCTGTCGCACGCAGCAAGAGCCTTGGCCATTTGCCCCTCTTCCCACGTGCCCATGCCCACCAGCATCAGCGAGCCAACCATAGAGCGCACTTGATGGTGCAGGAAACTGCGAGCGGCGGCATGAAAGCGGATTTCAGGGCCAAGTTCAGTTTCAACTTGCACTATGTCGAGCTGATCGAGCGTCTTTACAGGGTCTTTCGCCTGACATTTGACCGAGCGAAAAGTGGTGAAGTCATGTTTGCCCACCAGCGCCTTTGCCGCTCGCTGCATCGCGCTAAGATCAAGCGGGGCGGGCACTTGCCAAGCCTGATGCTTGCTAAAGGTCAGCGGCGCTCGCCTGTTGACCATCCGGTAGAGATAGCGCCTGCCGACGCACGAAAAGCGCGCATGCCAATCCTCAGCCACCTCCTCGCAATGAGTCACAGCGATGGGGTGGGGGCGCAATTGCGCGTTTAAAGCCTCCATCAGCCGAAAGGTCGATAGCGGCTTCTCAATATCGAGATGGCTGCGCATTGCCAGCGCATGGACGCCTGTATCGGTGCGCCCAGCGCTCAGCATGGTCACAGTTTCGCCCGTGGTGGCAGTGACAGCCTCTTCGATGGCCTGCTGCACGCTTGGCCCATG
>CAZTFZ010000308.1:0-2046 GCA_964613105.1 uncultured Porphyrobacter sp.
AAATGCTTGATTCGCCCGCGCAATCCCCCATATCGGTGGAGTTAGGCATTCCTGCCCCACCGGATTTATCCCGATACGCCTTCCTTGATGAAGGCACCGACCCGGTAGTTGCGTGCGAGGAATTGGCCGAAGCTGTGACGTTGCTGGTCGAGCGACCTGCGCTAGAGGCTGCCTTATTGGCGGCTACAGCGCGTTTCGCGACCGACCCAGAAGGATCATTCGCTGATCAAGCCCAATTGCGGAAACGTATTTTGGTTTTGGACGAGCGATTGAAACAATATGGGCGTAAAAGAGCGACCGCACATGACGGGATATCAACGCAAAGCGGCCAAGATGAGGGTCTTACCGCTGATGCAAAAACGGACTGACGCGAAACATTATGGCCACCAAGTCAAAAACCAAAGATACCGATGACGCACCGTTGATCGACCTTAACGAGGCGTCGATCAAAAAGCTCATCACTAAGGCCAAGCGCAAGGGTTACGTGACTTTTGACGAGCTCAATGCTGCTCTGCCATCCGACCAAATGAACCCCGATCAGATTGAGGATATTCAAACCTCTCTGTCGGAAATGGGCGTGCAGATCGTTGAAAGCGACGAGGAAGCCGAAGCTGAAGCTGAGAAAGAGGCTGAAGTTGAGGAGATGTCTGTCGCTGCTGACGGCAGCAAAGCTGGCGGCGCTAAAGCGCAACCCGCTCAGCCTAAGAAATTGGCCGCGGGCGAGCGCACGGATGACCCGGTACGCATGTATCTGCGCGAAATGGGCGCGGTCGAGCTTCTCAGCCGCGAAGGCGAGATTGCCATTGCCAAGCGGATTGAGGCTGGCCGCGACACGATGATCATTGGCCTATGCCAAAGCCCCATTACATTCCACGCGATCATTCAATGGTCCGACGCGCTCAATGCAGAAGAAATGCAGCTGCGCGAGATCCTCGATTTGGACGCCATGCTGTCCAAAGAACCTCCGCCAGAGAAGATGGCTGAGGAAGAGGAAGACGACAATGGCGAGATTTCCGAGGAAACCGCTGGCCCCACCATCCGCGACGATGAAGATGAGGTAGAGGACGAGGACGAAACCGCCGAGGATGAAGACGGCGAAGAAGGCGAAGGCGGCAAAGCCAAAGAGGACGAGGAAGAAGAAGACAACACCATGTCTTTGGCGCAGATGGAAGCTGCGCTGAAACCCGACGCTTTGGAACGGTTTGAGCGGATCACTAAGCTGTTTAAAGCCTTTGAGAAATTGCAGATTGAGCGCGTGGAAATCATGGGCTCTGGCGGCGCTTTCACCAAGGCCAAAGAAAACAAATATGAAAGCCTTTCCGAACAGCTAACTGCTGAGGTGGAGAGCGTTCAATTCCACGCCACTAAGATCGAATTCTTGGTCGACAACCTCTATGCCTTCAACCGCCGCCTAACCGCGCTTGGGGGCCAAATGCTGCGCCTTGCAGAACGCCACAAGGTGAAGCGGATCGACTTCCTCGATGCCTATATTGGCCACGAGCTGGACGATGCTTGGCTGGGCGACCGGGTTAAGAAGGACAAGAAATGGGCTTCGTTTGCTCAGAATGAAGCTGAGGCGATTGACCGTATCCGCACCGAGATTGCTGATATTGCCAGCAACACTGGCATGTCCCTGCCCGAGTTCCGCCGGATCGTGAATATGGTCCAAAAGGGCGAGCGCGAGGCACGCATTGCCAAGCGTGAAATGGTCGAAGCCAACCTTCGCCTCGTGATCTCTATCGCGAAGAAATACACCAATCGCGGCCTGCAATTCCTCGACCTTATTCAAGAGGGCAATATTGGCCTTATGAAGGCGGTTGATAAATTTGAATATCGTCGCGGTTACAAATTCTCGACCTATGCGACATGGTGGATCAGGCAGGCAATCACGCGTTCTATCGCTGACCAAGCTCGCACGATCCGTATTCCAGTGCATATGATCGAGACGATCAACAAGCTGGTGCGCACCTCGCGCCAATTCCTGCACGAGGAAGGCCGTGAGCCCACGCCTGAGGAGATGGCAGCGCGCCTCTCTATGCCGCTTGA
>CAZTFZ010000309.1:0-2041 GCA_964613105.1 uncultured Porphyrobacter sp.
GCAGCGCTCGCCATCGGCTGAGTTTATGGACGGTATGATATGAGTAAACCTTCCGAGCTTGGCGATATAGGCGAGGAATCCATCGCCAGCTCGCCGCATTCCGCTCTGCTTGGTGCTGAATTTCTTGGCTGGGATGAGGATGCCCAAACAGCGACCATGCGCTTCACTGTGAAGCCAGAAATGACGACATGGCGCGGCGGCGTGCAGGGCGGTCTTGTCGCCGGATATCTCGATGATGTCATGGGCTATGCCTATGTTGCTTCAACGGGCGGGGCGTCAGCGCCGCTCAACCTAGAGCTGTCCATGTCGCTGCTTCGCTTGGTCCCCGCAGGCGCGGTAATCACAGCCACTGGAACCGTTGTGAAGGCGGGTCGGCGCGTGGTGTTTCTAGAGGGCGAGTTGCTGGATGCTGAGGGCCGCGTTTTGGCCCGCTCGAGTTCCACAGCCATACCAACGCCGCGCCCTTCACCTGAACAAACGGGCCTAGAAAAGCCAAAGACGCAAGAGTGAGCCGCTTGCTTGCCTTGCTAGGGTCGATCAATATTGGCGGGAACCGCGTCAAAATGGTCGCTTTGAAAGAGGCCTTTGCCAAGGAAGGTTTCAAAGACCTTGTGACCGTTGCAGCCAGCGGAAATTTGATCCTAACAGACGAGCGCGATCCTGCCTTTATCGAGACTCACCTAGAGCGGATTTTGGCCGATAGCTTTGGTTTTAAAAGCTGCGTCATGGTGCGCGACAAGGCGCAGGTGCAAGCCGCAATTGATGACAATCCGTTCCATGGAACAGGCCCAAACCATGGCTCCGACAAAATGGTCCATTCGATCTTTTTGAGCCAGCAGCCCGAACAGTCGCGTTTTGATGATTTGCTTAGCGAGCACCAAGACAAAGGCTCTGAGCGTTTAGCATTGGGAGATAGGGTTCTCTATCTCGATTATGTTTACGGCGTTGGCGTGTCCGATTTATCGAACAAATTGCTCGAACGAAGGCTGGGTTGCAAAGGCACAGCGCGCAATATGAACTCGCTCAAAAATATCCTCGCCAAAATGGATTGAGCGAGTAATACGCATCCATGGCTCGCCAACAATTCACCCCAGAACAGCAATCGGTCCGCGTCCTCAAAGTGGGCGAGAGGGTCCGGCATATCCTGTCTGAATTGCTCGCTCGGCAAGAGGTGCATGATGAGGTGGTGAGTGCGGCCAATATCGCTGTCACCGAAGTGCGCATGACGCCCGATTTGCGTAAAGCAACCGCTTATGTGAAGCCTTTGCTGGGCAATGAAGAGGATGCCATTATTGCAGCCCTCAAGCAGAACACAGCGTTTCTGCAGCGTGAGGTCGCCAAGCGGCTTGGCCTCAAATTCGCGCCAAAGCTGAATTTTCGCGGGGATGAGAGCTTTGACGAGGCGAGTAGGATTGAAGGCCTGCTGGACGACCCTAGGGTCGCGCGCGACTTAGAGGGTGATCCAGACGCCGACTAGCGCTGAGCAAAGCTAGCTTGGCACGATCCGCGCTTTTAGGCGGATTTTGACCTTCTTGCCCACAATCACTTGGAATGCGGTCATCCCATAATTGCGCCGGTCGATGGTCATTTCACCGGACAAGTTCAGTGATTTTCCGGGCGCGGCACTGGCAGGTGACGTATCAAAGGTGACCGCCAATGTTTCGCTGCGAGTAATCCCGCGCGCGGTCAATTTGCCAGAGATTGTGCCGCTTTTGCTATTGCGCATGGTCAGTTTCGTACCGACAAAGCGGACCGTGGGGTATTTCTCGACCCAAAAGAAGCTTTTACCGCGCAAACGCTCCAGTGTTACACTGTCGGGAGCAGTCAAAGCTTTAGCGTCCAAAGTGACATCGAGCAGCATATCATCAAGCGTTTCGGGGCTAATGATCACCTTGCCTGCAACCCGGGGAAACTGGGCTGTTTTGCTTGCGAGGCCGAAAAAGGGAACTTTGGCAGATACCGAACTTGCGCTGGCATCCACTACATAGCTTTGCGGCGCCGCAGCACCGATCAGCATAGTTGCTGCCACCAATGCAGTAAG
>CAZTFZ010000310.1:0-2007 GCA_964613105.1 uncultured Porphyrobacter sp.
GTAGCACGTCATCAGTTTGGGGCGCTGGGCACCTGGTGCACCATGGTTCTGCGAGCCAGTTGATAGTCATAAAGGGATGGCACTTGGGTAAGCTGCTTGTTGAGAGCTTCGACATATGGCTCGGGAGTATAAGACAGTCGGATAGGGCGGTTACCATGCATTCCGACAATCCTTGCGTTAGGCCCTTCAGAGCCGCCGAGGATCGAGATAGTTTCACCCGGTTCCACCGGTCCCGACACAACCACATTCAAATTCCAAGTTGTGTTGTATTGGCCATGACCTGGCTGCCAATAGGGAGCCCCTCCGCCCTTATACAAATCATATTCGGGCAATCCGTCTGCTGACACACGATCAGGCCTGATATGGACAGTAACATTGTCGTAGAGGTTTTGATGGTTTGACCCTGAATGCTGGTCAAGTGTTGGCGTTGTCCAGACTACCGCATCCTTGAACACAGACCGGGTTGAACGGGTGTTGAAGCTGAGGGAATGTTCGGTTTTGTTGAACACATTGACCGTGTCGACGAGGACATTATGGACATTTCCTAGATGCACGGCATAGTGCCCCTCGTTCGTCCCCTCAGAAACGATATTAGCCATCGTGATATTAGCGCTGTCATCTGACAAAATACCATTGTCAGCGTTTTCGATCCGCACATTTCTGATCCAGCCATTATGCACACCGGCCAAATAGATGCCATTAAAGCCGGCTTCATTATGGTGACCAAAATAGGGATTCTCGGGAAAGACGATCCTCAAGTCTTCAATCCCGACATCTTGCAGGTGATCCCAGCGCGAAAACTCGGCAGGAACGGCGTCATTGATAGGATGCAACAGTGGATCTGCGATCTGGACTCTATCGCCTGCGATTGAAACGATTTTGGTCATTTGTTGCACCACTGGCTTCTCGGGATTTTCCCAATGGCGCGAGCCAATTGTGCGCCCCGCGACTTCCAAATCGTTGCTGCCGTAAAGCGATGCGATAAGCGGTGCTTGCGGCCCTTGGCGGTTGTACCAGATGATTTGCAAGACATCGCCAACGCTAAGGCGAGATGTGTCATCCACGCGGACTTCGTGGGCGAATTGTTCGCCTGAGGCGATATCTGTAAGCTTCTCTATTGGTCTTTCATAGCGTTCCAGATATCCAGTGTGTCTGCCCCCGGGAACGCGCGACCAGATAAAGCCTGCGGTCCAGCTGTATTCAGAAAAACGCCTGTCTAAGTTGGTATCCGGATTGCGCACATATTTGTCTTCTTCCGCCAAATATTCGCGCAGCTCAGTCAATTGGCCGCCATCATCGATTTGGTTTAAGGGCCGCGGCATGAACAGCTCGGTTCCACCTTCCCCCATGCCCTTTCCAGCTAGTACGATAGAACTGCGCTCAAGCCACAAGATTTCACTCACGATATAGCGACCACGATCCAATTGGAGACGCACAGGGCCATCATGCGCCTTGGCGGCGGCAAGCGCGCTCAAAATCGCTTGGCTGTCGTCTTTGCCATCATCGGGGATCGCCCCGAAATCCGCAACATCTATCGTCTGTTCAAAATGGGGAATGGCCGCGGTGCCAAAGCCATAGCCTGCGTAGGAAAAGTCCGGCAGCGGATGCCGCTCTTGGGTGACTGGATCAGTCAGGATCTGCAACTCGACGTGAGTTTGCGGATCTGCATTCGCTACAGCAGTTGTAGCGGCTGTGCTGCACAGAACCCCGGCCGCCAGTCTGAAAAAACACAATGACTTCATAACCCTCTAATCCCTTTAAAAGCGATTTAGCACGCTTATCGATTTTTAGGTATTGACCTTGAATGATACCGGTGTCAATAAACTAGGTAACCGGTGTCAAGAAATGCCGAGAAGCGTTGAAGAGACGCAACTACGGGGAGAAGATCATGAGTTTGTCGAGTTTTGTATCCAGCCGAAATGAGGGCGCTCAGCATCGAATTCTGCGCGCTGCACTGCTTGCATCTGCCGCTGGCTTAAGCGTTCCTTCTGTGGCGCAAGACGCAGC
>CAZTFZ010000311.1:0-1954 GCA_964613105.1 uncultured Porphyrobacter sp.
CGTTCAATATCAGCGCCAACCAATGCAAGCTTTTCTTCAAGCCGCTCATAGCCGCGATCAAGGTGATAGATGCGCCGCACGGTCGTTTCACCCTCGGCTGCAAGCGCTGCGATGATAAGGCTCATCGAGGCGCGCAAATCGGTCGCCATCACCTCTGCACCGGTCAAATCCTGCGGGCCTTTGACAATCGCTGTGCGCCCTTCTGTGGTGATGTCCGCGCTCATCCGATTGAGCTCTGGAACATGCATATAGCGGTTCTCAAAGATCGTCTCGTTGAGAACGCTGGTGCCTTCTGCCCGGCAAAGCAGGCTCATCAATTGGGCCTGCATATCGGTCGCAAGGCCAGGATAGGGCGCGGTCGATAGATCGGTGGCTTGCAAAGGACCATCAGCGCTCACGCGAACGCCGTCCTCAGTGTCTTCGACCGTCACGCCCATATTGCGCAGCGCCTGAAGCGTCGCTGCCATTTGTTCCGCATTGGCCCCTTCGAGCACAACATCGCCGCCTGTGATTGCCGCCGCGCAAGCATAAGAGCCTGCCTCAATCCGGTCTGCCATCACTTTATACGTTGCCCCGTTGAGCCGCTTAACCCCGCGAATAGAAAGGTCTGATGTGCCAATGCCATCAATCTTTGCGCCCATCGCAGTGAGCAGATTGCACAGATCGACAATCTCAGGCTCGCGCGCCGCATTACCAAGCCGAGTGGTGCCATTGGTGCAAACCGCCGCCATGATCGCATTTTCGGTCGCGCCAACAGAGACAACCGGAAATTCAAACTCACCGCCCGGAAGCCCGCCTTTGGGCGCGGTTGCTTTGACATAGCCAGCCGCCAGCTCAATCTCTGCGCCAATTGCTTCCAAGGCCTTCAAGTGCAAATCAATCGGGCGATTGCCAATCGCGCAGCCACCCGGCAGCGAGACGGTCGCCTCGCCAGTGCGGGCAAGCAAGGGGCCAAGCACCAAGATAGAGGCGCGCATTTTGCGCACCAGATCATAGGGCGCGACATTGGAGGTGATCCGCGTCGCTTCCAAAGTGACCACTCGGCCAAAATCCTCTGGCCGCGATCCAGCAATCGTATGGCTCACACCAAATTGCGTCATCAAATGCTGAAAACCGTCAATATCCGCTAGCCTTGGCAGATTGCGCAAGGTCACAGGCTCGTCGGTCAAAAGAGCGCAAGGCAAGAGAGTAAGGGCGGAATTTTTCGCGCCGGAAATCGGGATAGTGCCACTAAGGCGCTTGCCGCCGCGAATAAGTAATTTGTCCATAGGTAAAGCCCTTTAAACCTTTCAGCGCTAGTCGCAAACGTCAAAGCCAACTATTGTGCGCAAGCCACGCTTTTGAGCCGTCGTTCTTGGAGGCTGGAAAGCAAGCCTTTGCAACGACAAGACCATAAAGATAGCAGGCCCATTATGACCATTCATCAAGCTTCCAAACACCGCCCTATCAAGAAGGCCGTTTTCCCGGTTGCGGGTCTCGGCACGCGCTTTCTGCCAGCGACCAAAGCAATCCCCAAGGAATTGCTGCCGATCGTTGACCGTCCGCTCATTCAATATGCGGTTGATGAAGCGCGCGAAGCGGGGATCGAGCAGATGATCTTTGTCACAGGGCGCGGCAAAACCGCCATCGTTGAACATTTCGATGTGGCTTACGAGCTGGAAGATACGATGAGTTCGCGCGGCAAAGATATGTCCGTGCTTGAACCGACGCGGGCCACACCGGGCGATATTATCACTGTCCGCCAACAAGTGCCGATGGGCCTAGGCCATGCCATTTGGTGCGCGCGCGCCATCGTTGGCGAGGAACCGTTTGCGATTTTCCTCCCCGACGAGCTGATGATTGGCGAGCCGGGCTGTATGAAGCAAATGGTCGATGCCTATAATGAGACAGGCGGCAATCTCATCAGCGTTTTGGAAGTCCCGCATGAGGAAGTCTCGAGCTATGGCGTGATCGC
>CAZTFZ010000312.1:0-1945 GCA_964613105.1 uncultured Porphyrobacter sp.
TTTGCTCAGCCATCAGAACGCTTGGCCAAGCGAGACATAAACCGCCACTGGGCTATCGGTTGGGCTGGGGTTCAGCGGAACGCCAACATCCAGCCTCAAGGAACCAAAGCCCGAATTGTAACGCAGGCCCAGACCAGCGCCGAACTTCACCTCGGCAAAATCGGGGCGAACTGATTGGCTGACAGAGCCTGCATCCACGAAAGGCACGACCGAGACCGCCCCATCGAGCAAGCCCGTTTGTATCCGCGCCTCGATTGCGCCCTCGACAAGGCTGCGCCCGCCGCTTGGATCATCCTCCTCATCGCGCGGGCCGATCTCGCGAAAGCCAAAGCCGCGCACAGAGCCGCCGCCGCCTGCATAAAGCCGCCGTGAGGGCGCAATATTGTCAAGCTCTGTGCCCGAAATCGCTCCAAAAGCAACGCGTCCGGCAATCACAACCGTGTCGCTCACTGGTTGATAGCCGCTCAAATCGAAACGGCTGCGCAAATAGACGCTTTGCTGGCCCTCGCTGCGCGAAATCTCTGGCGAAAGCTCGCCCGACAGCCGGATGCCCGTTGTTGGATCGAGCAAATCATCGCTCGTGTCATGCTGCGCAAACAAAGGCAGAGCAGCAACGAAAAATGTCTCGCGCGGCTCTGCGATATTGTCCACCTCGGGTGGGCGCTCGCTGGTTGCGATCAGCTCTAGCCCGACCGACCAGCTTGATTTCTTCTGGAACAGCAATGTGGAAAGTCGCTCATAGCTAGCCACGAAAGCCACTGTGCGCGCATCAAATGCGGGGCTGTCGATTGTGCTGGCGAAGGCATCCAGCGTCAAAATCCGGTCGCGCCCGCCAAAGTTGCTCTTGCGAAAACTGACACCGCCCAATTGCTCTTGCGTGCCCAGAATACCGCGCAGTTTCAATGCGCCTTCGGGCGGGAAGAGATTGCGATGCTCCCAGCTTGCCTGCACTCGCACGCCTTCCTCGCTACCATAGCCCAAAGCGCCCGCAATCGTGCGCAATTTACCGCGCTCTAGATCAACATCGAGAGCAACCACACCCGGCTCATCCCCTTGCGGCGCAGTTACTTCGCGCGGGGTCACACCGACAGAGGAGACAAGGCCGGTTGCGATAATGGCGCGTCGCAAATCAACGATGCTTGAGGCGGTAAACACGTCTTGCGGATCGAAGCGAGCGATGGTTTCCAAATGCGAGCCCGACAGAAACTCTGGGTCATCGCTGACGATACCGCCAAACAGATATTTGCCATTGGGCTGCACCAACAGGCTAAGATTGGCCGCTTCAAGAGCGTGATCGACCACCAATTCGGGCTGCTCAACCTTGGCAAAGGGATAGCCGCTTTCGCCCAGGCTTTCGATCAAGGAGCGGCGCTGCGCCAAAATCGCATCGCCCTGCACAAAATCGCCGCTGGCTAGATCAAAGCTGCTGCGCAAATCCTCTGCATCCAATGCCCCGCTCAGATCGCCCAGATCAATCGTGCCAAAGCGATAGCGTGTGCCGGGAACAACATTGAAGCGCACTTGCGGGGCTTCATTTGTTGTTTCGCCGTCCACAGCATCAGGCGAGCTGACAATCCGGCTTATGCGGCCATCATAATAGCCATAATTGCGCAGCAGATCCTTGAGCAGAGCCTCGTCAACGCGGGCTTGTGCTGCCAATTGCGCGATATTTTCTGCATCATCGCTCATCTGGTCAATGGTCGAGAGCGCTTTGAAACGCTCCACGAAAGCAGAACGCTGATCAAAGGGCGGGTCGGTTTGCGGAAAGGCGAGGACCAGCCCGTTCGAGACTTCCTCCAGCTGAGCTTCGGAAAAGGCTGTGGCAGGCCCCCTCACTTGCAATTCGGCAAACTCAATCGGACCCTCTGGTCCGGCTGGATCAAGCGGCTCTAGCGGGACAAATTCGGGCAATTGCAAATTGTCGAGATCAAGCGGCGCTAATCCG
>CAZTFZ010000313.1:0-1943 GCA_964613105.1 uncultured Porphyrobacter sp.
CTTTTGGGAGGGAACCCAAATGCTGATCAGGTCGATCGAAACTTTCATGCGAGAGCATGACATCCCCGCAACCAAATTTGGCCGCCTTGCTGCCCGCGATCCGCGCTTTGTGCTGGATTTGCGCATGGGCCGCGAACCGCGCGCCGATACAGAAGCGCGCATCCGCGCCTTTATGGACGGCTTCAGCGCCGGTCAGGAGAACAACCATGTCTCTTGAAGCAAGCTCGGAAGTTTTCGCCAATGCGGCGGCCGCCACTGCGCAAACCGTCCCCCAAGACGAACAAAAGAGCGCGTCAAAAAGCCGCCGCCGATATGTCCGCCGCACGCCCGGCGATAGGCTGCGCGATGCGCTGGTCAATTTGGGCGAGCATCACGCACAAATCCTGCGCCATGACGAAAAGGCTTGGGCCAGCATCACCTTTGCTGGCACGCGCCACACGCTCTCTATCCTATTTGCAGGGCCTGCGGCAGTCGAAGCAGGTGAGCATTTTATCGCGGACTTACCCGAGCATGAATTTGCGATTGCGGGGCATTTGGTTGCCGATGCAGCGATTTCGAGTGCAGAGCACAGAATGCTGCCCTCGCCGCGCCTAACGGTGGAATGCGAAGTGCTGCTGCTGGAGGAAGGGTGAGGCAAATCGGCTGGCCGCAAAGCCTCCTCTGCGACCCCATACTATGACCAAGCCATTCGGCTCAATAGCCAAGGTCCAAGTTCATTTGCGGCTCAACCGGCTCGCCCTTCTTCCACCGCTCTAGATTGGCGATGAAGCGATCGGCGCTGCGGATGAACATCTTCTCCTGAGCGCGGCCTGACAAATGCATTGTAATCTGCGCATTATCGAGCGACCACAAGGGATGCTCGGGCGGCAAAGGTTCAGGCGTCGTCACATCAAGCAAGGCCGCCTCGATTTGCTTTGTCTCAAGCGCTTTAACAAGCGCTGGCTGATCCACCACTGCGCCGCGCGCAATATTGACCAGCACGGCATTGCTTTTCATCGCTGCAAGCTCTGCCTCGCCAATCATAGCGTCGGTTTCAGGCGTCGCAGGCACGGCCAAAATCACCCAGTCAAACTCGCCCAATTGCGAGCGCCATTGATCAGGTTTCAGCGTTCCTTCTGCTCCAGACCGCCGTACGGGTACAACCTCCATATCGAAGGCTTCCAGCCGCGTTTTGATAAGCGAACCAATAGCGCCCAGCCCCAGCAAAAGCACTCGCTCGCCGGCCAGCTCGCGCTTGCCCGGACTGTCGAGCAGCCATTCCTTGCGATCCCCCGCGCGCACGACCTCGGGATAGCTCTTGGCATGGCTCAGCATGAGCATGACGACATATTCGGCAATCGTCAGCGCATTGATACCAGCGCCATTGGTGACGGTGACCCCGCGCTGTTTGAGCAGATCAAGGGGGAGAAAATCGAGCCCAGCATAGATCGAATTGAGCCATTTGAGATTGGTCGCGGCATTGGCCGCCTCGATCATGGGTTCCTTCTCGTTGAAATCGAACCAGCCGATCTCGGCTTGAGGGACCATTTCCATCGCTTCTTCGCGATGCATAAACCAAAGAGGCTCGACCCAATCGGGAAGGCGCGGCTCGACCAGCGGACGGATGAGGGCGGACATTGCAGCTTTTGTCATAATTTCCATTCCCAACCGAGCGGATCGCCATCCATTACTTCGACGCCCTTTGCGGCAAGATCGTCGCGAATAGCATCGGATTTGGCAAAGTCTTTATCCGCGCGGGCGGCCTTACGGCTGGCAAGCGCTGCCTCGATTTCGTCCTCGGTCAGTTGAGCGTCCTTTGGCCGGATACGCAGATCGGTGCGGGCCAGATCAAACAAGCCAAAGCCAAACACCGCGTCCATATGCTCCACCACGGCGCGCTTAATGCCAGCATCCACTTTCTTGGTCGCAAGAGCATCTTCAAGCGCAGTCAAGGCAATCGCGGT
>CAZTFZ010000314.1:0-1934 GCA_964613105.1 uncultured Porphyrobacter sp.
CTATTGCGGTTTGCGGCGCTTTGGCTCGGCAATCTCTAGCGGCGCGGCGAGCCAAATGCCTGCCAATGCGATGAGCGCCATGACCATCGGCGTTCGGGCCGGATAATCGGTCATGCTGGCGGCCATAATCAGCACCATTGCCACCAGCCCCAGCTTGCCCAGTCCAGTGCTGGCAGCATCAGCCTTTCTCGCATGCGCCCATATTTTGATGCCGCGTGATACAATCCAAACCACCGCCGCCGCCAGTAAAACAGCGCCCAAGATCCCGCCTTCTAGCACTGTCTGCAAAAAGTCATTATGCGCTTGATTGAAATATTGCGGGCGCAGCATCGCATCAGGCTCGCTCATTCTAAAGGCAGGGTCGAAAGTGCCAAAGCCTGTGCCCATGGGGGCATAGCGCCAGACCATATCGCTCACCACCGCCCATAATTCCGTCCGAGCATCGCCGCCAAGATCGCCCGCCATGGCCCTGTCGATGGATGCCGCTCGGCCAGAGCTGACACTCAGCCAGATGGTGACCGCAAAAAGTAGCCCGGAAATCCCTATCGCTGCCCCAGCGATTGCCCTTGGCAGACGAGCCAAGAAGGCGGTGATCTCAGAGCGAAAGATCAGCGTTGATCCGGCAATCGCAATCACACCCAATACGAGGCCAGCGCGCGACCCTGTGGCAAATATCAGCAGCACAAAAACGCACATCAACCCGATGGCAACGGGCGCCTTCCAACTGGCTTTTTTGGCCGATGCAGGCCCATCAAAAACCAGCCAGAACAAGAGGCCCAAGCCAAGGCAAAGAAACAGAGCGAAATGGTTGCGATTGGCAAAATTGCCAGAGACTGATCCTGACACTGCATTGAGCAGCGGATTGCTCAGCCCAGCGCCCGCAAATTGAAAAACGCCAATCAAGGCTCCGGCAGCGACCAGCCCCAAAACCAGCGCTGCGATGGTGCGATGCTGATGGCGCGAAAGATTGGCGGCCAGCACTAGGATTGCGGCAGGCACAATCAGCGAGGCGAGCGCATTCATCGTGCCCGATGGAGAGATGGACAAAGGCCTCCACGGATCGGGAATCTCCAAGATTTGCGTCGCTTGTGCAAATATATCTCGGCCCGGCAAAGCGAGCCAAAATGACGGGGGCAGAGGAATAAGCTGCAAGCCGATCAAAAGCGCCGATGCGCCTAGGAAAAGCGCTGGAATGCGAATGGCGCTCCAATTGGGGCGCGGCAAGAAAAGCACTGCCGCAATCACCAGAGCCCAGGCTGAAAAGCGCACGACAGGCTGGCCCAAAACATCGGCGCGCGATGCCCCGCCAGCAACCCATAAAACAATCAGAAATGCTGCCAGCATCCAGAAGGCAAGGGTCGATCCGCGATCACCTGACGCTTGGCGCTTAAACATGTTTGCCGGATAGCGCTTTTTGCGATTTGAGCAAACTCAATTATCCCCTAAAGAGACCTGATGCGACCAAAGCTCCACACTTCCGCGCCCTACCGCTCAACCGCGCTCATTGTGTCGGCCTTGCTGCCGGGGACCATGCTGCTGACGGGATGCGGCCAAAGCGATGCCAGCGATCTGCCGGGCTATGCAACACAAGATCCGGCCCAATTTGGCGAAGAGCAAAAGCAGGCAGCCCGCGCGCTTTCCATTGGCGCAGCCAAAGTCGCAAGCTCTGGGCAAGACCCCTATGGTCAGGCGATCAATTGCGCTGTGTCGCTGGCAACCGTTTCAGACCATTTGTCGAGCGGCGACGAGGCTTTGCCAGCACAATTGCAAGCCATCGGGGAAGCGGCCCGCATCTACGAAACGCGCCTTACGCGCCTTGGGCAAGAGGCAGGAAAATCGGCAGGAGAAATCGCCTCTGACAAAGCCGAGCAAGAAAGCGCGGAGCGGGATTTGCGCGATGATGCGCAATTTGCGATCGGCTGTTTGCGCAAGCT
>CAZTFZ010000315.1:0-1933 GCA_964613105.1 uncultured Porphyrobacter sp.
CCGCCGCCAACAAAATGGACAATCTCCAGCACATCGCCATCGGCAATCTTTTGCTCTGACAGGCTGCTGCGCGGCGCGATCACGCCATTGCGCTCTACCGCAACCTTGGCCGGATCAAGCTCTAGCTCGCGAACCAGATCAGCAAGCACAGTTGCTTGGGTGCGATGGCTGTCGCCATTAATGGTGAGAGCGATTGTTTGTGAAATGGGGTTGGAGGCTGTCATGCCTCAATCATCTACTGCGCTTTGCGGGCGGTTCAAGTCTTGGTTTTACGAGGTGTGGCCTCTTAAGCCCGCTCAGCCCCGCTCAGTCTTGCCAGCAACCAAGCGTCCCTCGCGCAGATTGAGCAAATGACCCAGCGCCACCAAGCCAACGCCGATAATCGTCAGCACGGCCTCTTTGGGGCCATGCTCCACTGCGAGCGCTCCGCCCATGAAGGTCAGTCCCATCATCGCGATGACAAAAGGCGCAGCCTTGCGATGCTGCAAAGCGCCCCAGCCAATCGCGACCGCTGCAACCAAAATTGCAAGGACAAGCCCAATGCGGTGGATTTCAGGAGCGAAAAACAGCTGCCCGCCAATGCCTAGGGTGGAGACAATCAGAATGCTCGCCAAGCAATGCGCTGCGCAGATCGCGGATAGCGACAGGCCGAGCCTATCAAGCCCTTTGCGCATCGGTGTTCGAATCAGTTTGGCGGAGTGGTCATTCATTGCAGAAAAACGCATATGTAATGATGTAACATTTGGCAAGGGTTTTCGCGGTCCCATTTTGGACCAGCCCCCACCCACGAGCACATCATGAGTGCATCATTTAGGGCATCATCAGCTTCGCAAAGCCTGTTGCCGCTTTTGCACTTGCGCGAGGCCCAAGGGATAACCAAACAGGAGTGGTTATGGCCACAAATGCCCCCTCCTTGTCCTCCGCACCCATAAAGAGCGCCGATCATCACGTCACCAGTGACGGGAATCCCAAAGCGCTTGAGATTTGGCTGTGGTGCTGCGCGGCGATGGTGCTGATCATTGTTGTGGTTGGCGGGATCACTCGCCTTACTGAGAGCGGGCTTTCGATCACCCAATGGCAGCCCATCACAGGCATCTTGCCGCCTTTGAGCGAAGCAATGTGGCAGACAGAATTTGCCGAATACAGGGCGACGCCTGAATATCGCTTTGAAGCGGGGCCTGCGGGCATGACTTTGGCGGACTTTAAATTCATCTATTTTTGGGAGTGGTTTCACCGTCTCCTCGCGCGCCTCATGGGGCTGGTTTACGCCGTGCCGCTGGCATGGTTTTGGCTGAGAGGGATGATCCCAGCAGGCTTTAAGCCGCGCCTTTTGGCATTGCTGGGCTTGGGCGGATTGCAAGGCTTCTTTGGTTGGCTGATGGTGCAATCAGGCCTGACCGGCACGATGACCGATGTGAGCCATTTCAAGCTATCGCTGCATTTGATGACAGCGCTGATAACGCTTGCGCTTTTGACATGGACCGCGCTCGACATGCGGGCGCTCGCAAAGGACAGTGGCACATTGCGGGCAAGGCTAACGGCTGTTGGCGCGATCGCGGGCGCGGTCTTGTTCACGCAGATGCTGCTGGGCGCATGGGTCGCTGGGCTCAATGCTGGGCTTGCATCGGACAGTTGGCCGCTGATGCAGGGGCGGTTTGTGCCAGAGTTTGACCAAAGCAAAGGCTTTTTCTGGGCGCTTACGCATGATCCGTTTTTGCTGCATTTTGTCCATCGCTGGTGGGCCTTTGTGGCGGTCGCAGCGCTGATAGTCTTGGCGCGCCAAGTCCGCCCGTTTGATCGGCCAGCATCCATCGCCATTCACAGCGCATTTGGCCTGCAAATCCTGCTTGGCATTGCGACCGTGATGAGCGGTGTCGCTCTATGGCTTGGGGTGGCTCACCAATTGATGGGAGCATTGCTGATCATGGCCTTT
>CAZTFZ010000316.1:0-1926 GCA_964613105.1 uncultured Porphyrobacter sp.
AAGGTGGAGCCATCCAAAAGACGCCAATGCATCGGTTGCTCATGCGCATTGCCTTTAAGCTCGACAAAGTCGGTCCAGGGCCGGCCAGCGCCTTTGCTCATTTCGACATGCAGCGGCCGCAAATCTGTAGCTTCGCTGGCGACCGAGATGATGTTCTGTGCCTCGTCTAGGCGAGCGGTCAGTTCCGCAAAGTGACGATTGGCCTCTGCGCGGCGAGCAAGATCAAGCGTTTCGCTAGCCTCACCCAATTCCTCGCTATGCCAATTCACAACCCCAATCTTGCAGCCTTCCGGATTGCGTTCGGCATCGTTCAATGGCTCTATCTCAACCCAAGCAGTAATCCGCTCATCCTCGCCCAAAGCCTCAAACCGGCGGGCAAGCCGCAAGCCGATTTTTTGCGTCTTCATGGCAAGCGCGCGCAATTCTGGGATTGCCAATGGCCCGCCCATAACTCCGCCGCATTCCTCTTGGAGCGATGACAAGGGCTCGTCGGCCTCGGTCAAATGACCTTTGGCATCGACAATCGCATTGGCGATATAATGGTTGGGAAGAGTGCTCATGATCTTAGCGCGCGCCCCTAAGCGTTGATTGGCTTAGCATTTGCGCAGCCTCTCGCGTGCCAATGGCTTCAAGCCCAGCTGGCAAATGCGCCTCTGGATGAATGCGCAAAGCGATCGCCTCGCAGGCCTCGCTCTTCATACCGGCAGCCCTTAGCGAGAGCATCAGCCGGCCAATCTGTTCCTCGTTCACGCACAGCGCCGTTTCTTCGCGCGGTTCGCGCAAGATAGCTGCAAGGCTTGTGATGAATAGCGCAGCGCCTGATTTCTCAACCTCTAGCCCATTGGGAGCAGCGGCCCCCAAAGCCGTTATGACACGATCTAAGAGGGCTATCCGCCCTGCACCTTCGTCATAACTATCGCGCAATTTGCTCTCTGCACGGGTCAAAGCATCGGATTGCCGATTGCGGTTGAAGCTGCGCCAAGCAGCAAGGCAGGCGTGAAACTGGTCACCCGGCAATTCTGCAAGCGGCAATTCCATCCGGCGTTGCAATTGGGAAAACCGCGCTTGCGATGCCAGCAGGGCCATTGCCGCGCTTGCAAGAGAGCTGTTTTCGCTCTCAATCAAATCCTGCATCATTGGCGTAAGCACTGGATCGACTGCGTAAAGCGCCTCTAACCTCAGGGCAAATTGCCATTCAAGCGCAATCGAGTGGCAATGGCTTAGCAATACGGGCTCTTCAGCCAGATGCAGCGTTAGAGCTTCGCTATTGTCGAGAGCGAACTGATCGGCGCCCTTTTTGCCTGTAGCCTCGGCTTGAACGCGCAAAATCTGGCTGGCAATATTGGTCAACATGCCGCGCACCCGAGCAACAATCTCGTCGCTAAACAGGCTTTGCTCGCGTGTTGAGAGCAAATATCCGAGTATCGAGCTCGATTTGCTGAGCGATGAATCGCAGCGCTTCAATGCTGCTTGCACTGTCTCGCGACCTTCGCTTGCCGAATAAGCCATGTTCTGCGCCTCAATCATACCCGTTTCCCTACACCTGCATGGTTAATCACGGGTTAGTGGCAAGCACGCTTATTCAGGCGTCTCGGGTGCCTCAAGAAAAAACGGCTTGAAGAAGAAACTAGCCAGAACCAGCAGGCTGAAAACAGGGATTACCAACTGCAATTGGCCAAACAGCACTGCGGGCAGCAAAAGCGCGACTAGGCTGATGCGATCTGCATAGGTCTCGCGCCATTTTGGACGGCCAATGCGTTCGCCAAGACGCAGCAATGCAATCAGCATGAGCGGCAAGAACAGACGGAACAGGCCGCTGTCGGCGGGGCCAGTGTCTTCAGGCATGCTAACTGCGCATAAAGCGATGATCATAGCATCCGTGGCAAGCCGCCAGATTTTGCTGAGAGAAAAGCCCTTCGTACTGGG
>CAZTFZ010000317.1:0-1923 GCA_964613105.1 uncultured Porphyrobacter sp.
GTGCGCTTATCTTGCCGCGTAAACTCTTGCGCCATCCGTCCACGCACCAGCGCTGGATAAATGTCCAAGAACGCTTCGCCTACCTCCTTCGTAAAGGCCAGATGGAGCGCAAAATCAGCCTCGTTTTCGCATTCCAAATGGTCGTAGAAAATACCGCCCACCCCGCGATGGCATTGGCGATGCGGAATGTAGAAATAGTCATCCGCCCATTTTTTGAACCGCTCGTAATAGGTGGGGTTGTGCGCTGCGCAGGCCGCTCTCAAGCGAGCATGAAAGGCCTCTGTATCCTCAGCATAGGGCAAAGGCGGGTTGAGATCAGCTCCGCCGCCAAACCAAGCCTTACCGGTCGTCAAAAACCGTGTGTTCATATGCACAGCGGGGACATGCGGGTTGGCCATATGCGCGACCAAGGAAATGCCGGTTGCGGTAAAGCTGGGATTATCAGCGCTGGCTCCGTTCACTTGGCTAGCAAATTCCTTGCTGAAATTGCCTTTGACGGTGGAGACATTGACCCCGACTTTCTCAAACACTTTGCCCTTCATAAGGCCCTGCACACCGCCGCCCGGATCATCATTGCCCTCTTCCTCGCGCTGCCAAGGGGTGTAAGCAAAGCTTGCATCCGAACCGGCTTCGCGCTCGATCGCTTCAAATTCGGCGCAAATCCTGTCGCGCAAGGCTTCGAACCATGATTTGGCATCCTGGGTTTGGGCTGTATCGGTTTGGGTTTTCGAATTATCCATAGGCACAAGCCTTGCCATCACAATTTCCTTGCGGCAATAGCCAGTGATGGTTCCCGTTTCGTTCGCAAATCAAGAATGGCTGCTGATGGAAGGCCGCGCTCTGTATTGGCCGAACGAACAGGCCTTGCTGATTGCTGACCTGCATCTCGAAAAGGCCAGCTTCTTCGCACGATATGGCCAGCCTATTCCTCCTTATGATAGCCGCGAGACGTTGGAGCGCGTGGCCTTGGCCGTTCGCGAAACAGGTGCGCGTCGCGTGATAACTTTGGGCGACAATTTTCATGATGCGGCTGGCGCTTCGCGTTTGGAGGCCCATGCAGCCGGCATGCTCGATGCTCTTACAAAATCGCTCGACTGGGTGTGGATCACTGGCAATCATGACGAGGATGATGGGCATAAAGAGGCTACGAAAACCGGCACATTGCTCGGCGGTGCAGTCGTAGAAGAGATGGAGCTTGGCGGTGTTATCCTGCGCCACCAAGCCAAAACGGGCGAGGAGCGGCCAGAGATTTCGGGGCACTTCCACCCCAAAATGCGCGTCAAAATACGCCAGCGCCACATTGCGCGGCCCTGCGCGGTTGTCAGCAGCGCAGCGACAGGCGCAGATCGCATGATTATGCCCGCTTTCGGAGCGTTCACAGGCGGCATGGATGCAGGCGACCCAGCCATCGTCAAGGCCTTGCAACCTGCACAGAAAATTGACGCCATATTGCCCGCTGCAGGCAAATTGGCGCGCTTTCCGCTTTGGCGGACCGCTGCCTAAGGGCAACGCATCGCGCTAAATTTGGTGATCCGTGCGCGAATCTGCTTTCGTTTCGGTCGAACAGTGCCTATCTCCCGCTCACAAGAGCAGTATTATCGCCCTTAGTGTAAGAATTGCAGGAGAAAGCCCCATAGCCCGTCCACCACGTCGTTCCCAGCAGCCGCCAAGAAAAACCGGCCCGCGCTACGACCAATTTATCGAGTCCCCCAAAGTTCGCGTCATCGATCATGAAGGCGAGAATATTGGCGTTCTTTTCACCCCGGAAGCGATTGAGCAAGCCCAAGCGGTTGGCCTCAATCTTGTTGAGGTTTCGCCCAATGCGGATCCGCCGGTGTGCAAGTTCTTGGACGTGGGCAAGCACCGCTATGAGGCGCAGAAAAAAGCCAATCTGGCTCGCAAAACGCAAAAGACGCAGGACAT
>CAZTFZ010000318.1:0-1918 GCA_964613105.1 uncultured Porphyrobacter sp.
GCCTAGCCGTGGGCCGCACGCTTGTGGCGATCATCGAGAACTATCAGCAAGCCGATGGCAGCGTCCTCGTGCCAGAAGCTCTCGCGCCTTATATGGGCGGCGTCACAAGGCTTGAGCCTATCCAAAAGGCAAAGGGCTAATGCGCATTCTCATCACCAATGATGACGGCATTAACGCGCCGGGCCTTACTGTGATGGAAGAGATTGCGGCTGAATTTAGCGATGACATTTGGGTCTGCGCGCCGGCAGAGGAACAATCGGGCGCTGGCCATTCGCTCACCTTGAACAAGCCTGTGCGCTTGCACCAGCACGATACGCGCCGCTTTTCAGTCAGCGGAACGCCAACTGACAGCGTTATGATGGCTTTGCGCAAAGCCATGCCTGCCCCGCCCGACTTGGTTCTGTCAGGCGTCAATCGCGGCGCCAATCTGGGCGATGATATCACTTATTCGGGCACGGTTTCTGCGGCTATCGAGGGCGCTCTTGCGGGCATCCGCTCTATTGCGCTGAGCCAAGTCTATGCCCGGGAGGGCAAGGGCAATGATGTGCCGTTTGACGCAGCCCGCCATTGGGCGCCCAAGGTTATTGCGCCTTTGCTGGAGGCTCCTTTGCCGCCGCGCACTCTTTTCAATGTGAACTTTCCAGCGCTTCGGGCCGATGAAGTAAAAGGCATTCGCGCGGTCCGCCAAGGCTTTCACGATTACTCACGCGGCTCCATCGTCGAAGGCAAAGACCCGCGCGGCTTTGACTATTTCTGGTTCGGCCTCCACCCGATTGAACAGACGCCCGATCACGGCACCGATTTAGAAGCGATTGGCGATGGCTATGCCTCTGTTACCCCGCTCCAACTTGATCTGACCCATCACGGATCGCTGGCTGCGCTTGCACAGCGCTTTGCATGATGACAAAACGCGCCTCATGAGGAAGCCCCCAAGATGAAGCAGCGCCAGCAGTTTTTTGCGCGCTCGGGCAAGAAGAAGGCTCGGATCGGTCGCAAGCGCGCTCAGCCTCTGCGCCGCGCAGTTAATCTGCCCGTTTGGGGCGATTTGACCATTCGCATCGGCCTTGCGCTGTTCCTGATTTTGACCGTCATCATGATCCACTGGCTGGATCGCGATGGGCTGGTCGACAATCTCGATGGCGAGGTGAGCTTCCTCGACGTCGTTTATTTCACCATGATCTCTGTCACCACGACAGGCTTTGGTGATATTGCCCCCATTTCCGACCGTGCGCGGCTGGTCGAGGCGCTGATTGTGACCCCCATTCGCTTTGCCGTATTTTTCATTTTTGTGGGCACAGCCTATAATTTCATTATCAAGCGCAGTTGGGAGAAGTGGCGCATGGCCCGCATTCAAGAACAATTGTCAGACCATATTGTCGTGCTCGGCTTTGGTGTGTCTGGCTCAGAAAGCGTTGCAGAGCTGATAGAGCGCGGGGTGGACGCGGACAATATCGTCGTCATTGACCCCAGCGAAGATCGCGTTGCCGAGGCGGAAAAGCTGGGCTGCAATGTCATGGTCGCCGATGCGGCCCGCGATGATACTTTGAACGCTGTCCAGATTAGCGAGGCACAGGCCGTGCTGGTTTCCGCTGGGCGCGATGACACTTCCATCTTGATCGTGCTGACCGTGCGACACCTTGCGCCAGATGTTCCGATCAGCGTGGTTGTGCGCGCAGACGATAACGAATTGCTCGCTCGCCAAGCAGGCGCGAACAATGTCATCAACCCTGTGCGCTTTACCGGCCTCTTGTTGGCAGGCAGCGCAAAGGGTGCGCATATCTCTGACTATCTGGCGGATTTGGCCTCTGTTTCAGGGCGCGTCCAATTGGTCGAGCGTGAAGTGACCGAGGAAGAATGCGGCTGCGCCATTGGCGATCTGAAATCGGGCGGCAGGGGCCTCAGGATTTACCGCAATGGC
>CAZTFZ010000319.1:0-1897 GCA_964613105.1 uncultured Porphyrobacter sp.
ATGGATATCATCCTCGATATGGCGCAATTGCTGCTCGATGATCAGCAAATCGGGGAGGAGGGTATCGGTATTGTCTTGGTTGGCCGGGGCAGCGAGCGTGAGAGGCTCGAACAAAGGGTCGAGCGCGACAAGCTTGCCAATGTGGCCTTCTATGACGAGATAGACCCCGATGCGATCCCTGCGCTTTATACGCAATGCGATATCGGTCTGGTGACGCTCGATCCGCGGCACAAATCGCACAATATTCCAGGCAAATTCCTCACCTATATGCAGAGCGGATTGCCGGTCTTGGCCTGCGTTAATGAGGGCAATGATATGGCGCAGATGATCCGCGACAAAGGGGTTGGCCAAGTGCTTGAAAGCGATGATGCAGAGCAATTTACAGCGCTAGCCAAGGCTTTGCTCAGGCAATTGGATGATGAGGACGATATTGAAGAGCGCTGCAAAGCGCTGTTCGCACAAGAATTTGCCGTGAAAAGCACGGTTGCCGCTATTGTTAGTCATTTCGCCGAGGGCCATGCTACGGCATAGGGGCACACTATGTCTGCGCTTAGCCAGCGACCCATAATCGAAGCGACCTTAAGAGAACCGGGGGCTCATGCTAAAACGAACGAGCGAAGTGACAGAACCCAAGAAACCGGTTGAAGCGGTCCCCTTGGCGCGTCGATCTTCGGAGACGATGCTGAGCGGTTTGCCATGGTATCACCGCGCCCGCTTTCAGATACCAGTGCTCATTGTCGCTGTGCTGGTGCTGCAAATTGCGGCGCTGTTTGGCCTGACAGGTTCCTTTGGTGGTTTTCCGCAAACGCTGGTCTCGCTGGTCGGAACAGGGCTAGCGAATTTTGCTGGCACGCTCTCGTTCCGCGCAGCACAGCGCGTTCCGGGCGCAAGGACATTGCGCTTTATTCTGCCCACTATGGCGGCGAGCTATGCCGTCCTTATCAGCGCGCTGTTCCTCTTGAGAATACCCTATAGTGTCTGGCTGATTAGCGTTGGCTTCACGGGCGCTTTGCTGTTTTTGTGGTTCTTCAACAGCCGGGGCCGCTCATTGCCGTCCGAAGCCATTCATGTGGTCGATAGTGCGCAAACGCGCTCGCTTCTGGCCGAGATTAATCACATCCCCTTGAGCACTCTTTCCGGTCCAGAGGCGCTCGCAGCCCTGCCGCAAGGCGCGGTGATTGTGGATTTGCGCGAGGAGCTGTCGAAAGATTGGGAGCGCGCCATCGCTCAGGCGGTTTTGCGCGGCATTCCTGTGTTTCACGTGAAACAGGCTTACGAATCGCTCACCGGCAAAGTTCTGTTCGATCATCTGTCGGAAAACCATTTCGGCTCTCTGGTGCCCTCGATGAGTTATCTAGCGTTTAAGCGCGGCATCGATTTGCTCGTATGTATCTGTGCCTTTGTCGTCCTTGCCATACCGATGCTGTTTATCGCTCTTGCCATCCGCTTAAACTCGCCCGGCCCGGCCATTTTCAAGCACAATCGTGTCGGTTATCGCGGCGAATTGTTTGCGACTTACAAGTTTCGCACCATGGCCGAGAGCACTCAGGAAGACAGCGATAGGGAAAGCCAAATTACGCAGGAAAACGATCCGCGCGTGACCAGCGTTGGCCGCTTTTTGCGCGATACGCGGCTCGATGAATTGCCGCAATTGGTCAATGTGATCCTTGGCCAGATGAGCCTGATTGGCCCGAGGCCAGAGGCTGCGGCTTTGTCAGAATGGTATCGTGACCGGCTGGATTTTTACGAATATCGCCATGTTGTGCGACCCGGCATCACTGGGTGGGCGCAGGTCAATCAAGGCCATGTCACCAGCATTGAAGAGATTGACCAGAAGACCCAATATGATTTCTATTACATCAAAAATGTGTCGCTATGGCTCGATTTCCTGATCGCG
>CAZTFZ010000320.1:0-1896 GCA_964613105.1 uncultured Porphyrobacter sp.
AAAGGGTCGACTTGCCGACATTAGGCAGGCCAACGATCCCACAGCGAAATCCCATGGTAAACTCCGGTCAAAATTGCACTTGGGCTTTAGGCAGCCCCTTCGCGGTATAGGCGGCCCCCTAGCGGGCTATGCGAGCAATGGCCATAGGCCTAGCTGTTATGGACCGCCTTTATCCATGGGCCAAAGGGCGATGCGCCCAGCCAATTGACTTGCGCCTTATCGCTTATCTCATTGATCGCAATTTGCGGTTTTGCGCCGGGATGCACCGGCGTCCGCAGATCGCGAGTGCCAGCAGGCTTGGCGATGAGGGCAGCGATAGCATTTGGCACATCCATCGGGTCTGTTGTGCCTCCACCTGTGCGCTTGCCAAGCTGGTCCACCAACGCAGCATAGCCTTCTGTATGCGTACCATCTGCGCGGCTCAGCAAATCAAGGCTGTTCTTATTGGCATTGGACCAGATGGCAGTGGGATAGCCGCCCGGTTCAATTATTGAGACATCAATTCCATGCGGCACAAGCTCGTAAGCCAGCGCTTGGCTGAGCGCTTCGAGCGCAAATTTGCTCGGTGAATACTGCCCGAATGATGGAGCAATTACACGGCCCAATTGCGAAGAGATGTTGATGACAAGCCCGCTTTTCGCAGCCCGCATGGCTGGCAAGGCAGCGCGGATCATGCGCTGGACGCCAAAGACATTGGTATCAAAGGTGAGCTTGGTCGCTTCCATATCCTGAATTTCGATCGGACCGCCAAAGGAAATACCAGCATTGTTGATAAGCACATCGAGAGCGCCGCCATTGATCCGCTCCGCCTCGGCAACGCCTGCGGCGACAGAGGCATCGGAAAGGACGTCAATTTCGATGACATGAATGTCGAGTTCTTCGCGTTTCGCTAGATCGCGCAAATCCTTGGCCTCGGCTCGCGGTAGGTTGCGCATGGTGGCGAAGACCTTTGCTCCTGCACGTGCGTATAGCTCTGCTCCCATACGGCCAAATCCAGTGGAACAGCCTGTGATAAGGATGGACTTGCCTGACAAATCGAGTTTCGCCTCAACCAGATGCGGGCGAGCGCTTGATGAGCCTGCAACTAGCGCGCCGGTTGCGGCTGCGCCAGCAAGGAGGGTTCTGCGATTGATTTTTGGCATGGTGTGGGGGTCCTTTTGTAAGTGCCGCAAGCGACGACTAAGGGTCAAGGCTTGGATGGCTTTGTCTTGTCAGCGCCTTTGCCAAAAATGTCCAGCCGATGCATTTCTTTTTGTAAGTACCATAAAGCAAACACATCATAGAGCGTATGGCCAACCATCACGATCAGCAGGCTGCCTGTCACCCAGAATATCCAACCAAAAGCAGCGCCAATGACAAATAGGATCAGGCTAACCAGCGGCTTGCTCATATGGATCAATGCGAACAAAACCGAGGTCACAAAGATGGCGATGGGCACGCCAATATAGTCACCAATCAGCGTTTGAATGCCAGCGCGAAAAAGCGCTTCCTCGCCTATGCCTGCGCATAACGAAATGATTACAATTCCGCCAAAAGACAGCTTTTTTTCGAGGAATGAAAAATTGTCAGCCTGCGCTCGAACCAGATATTCGCCGACCTTTGGAATACCGAAGAACAAAGCGAAGGCCAGCGCGCTCAAAATTGCAGCCAGCCCGATGCCGTAGAGCAATTGCTCGAGGTCGAATGTAATGAATTGCGATACAGGTCGGTCAGAGAACCACCACAATGCCAGCCCGATAAGAGCAAATGTGATCGCTTGAAGGGAAGTGAACAGCAAGACTTTGCCAACCGTCAATTCGCGCGCGGGTTTGCCCTCTGTCTCTTGTGTGTTTGGCTCGGCCACAGGCTTGGCTTCATCTTGCATATCTTGGCTTCCCTTCCGATTGCGCAAGTGAG
>CAZTFZ010000321.1:0-1886 GCA_964613105.1 uncultured Porphyrobacter sp.
CTATGAGCACTGTTACCCAACTCATCAAAAGCTTCACCCTGTGGGAGTTTTTGAAAGCCCATGCGCTGACCTTGAAGTATTTCTTCAAGCCCAAGGTGACGATCAACTATCCGCATGAGAAAAATCCGCTCTCCCCGCGTTTTCGCGGCGAGCATGCCTTGCGCCGCTATCCCAATGGCGAAGAGCGCTGCATTGCCTGCAAATTGTGCGAGGCGGTTTGCCCAGCGCAAGCGATCACGATTGAGAGCGAGCCGCGCGATGATGGTTCGCGCCGCACCACGCGCTATGACATCGATATGACGAAGTGCATCTATTGCGGCTTTTGCCAAGAGGCATGTCCGGTTGATGCTGTGGTCGAGGGGCCAAACTTTGAATATTCGACAGAGACGCGCGAAGAGCTTCTCTATGACAAGAACAAATTGCTGGCCAATGGGGACAAGTGGGAGCGGGCAATTGCCGCAAACCTTGAAGCCGATGCGCCCTATCGCTAGGGGCCGCGCCAGATGATGAGCAGTTTTGAATTGAGCAGGAAGGGGCGGTTTTAAAGCTTTATGATCCAGACACTTGCCTTTTACCTTTTTGCGGGCGCTTTGATCGCGGCTGCGGTGATGGTTATCACCTCGCGCAACCCTGTGCACAGCGTGCTGTGGCTCATCCTATCCTTCTTCAACGCAGCGGGCCTGATGGTCCTTGTGGGCGCTGAATTTATCGCCATGCTGTTGGTGATTGTTTATGTCGGTGCCGTTGCGGTGTTGTTCCTCTTCGTCGTCATGATGCTCGACGTGGACACCGCGGCTTTGCGGGCAGGCTTTACCCGCAATTTGCCGCTTGGGCTGCTGGTTGCGCTCGTATTGCTGGCAGAGCTGGTGCTGGGCATTGGCGCTTTGCAAGCTGGCGCTCTTGATTTGGGTACGCCGTCGCCGGTTACTGGGCCACGCCTTGGTGAGGGCAATATTGAGAGCCTCGGCGCTCTTCTCTACACAGAATATCTCTTCGTATTCGAGATCGCTGGCATCATTTTGCTGGTGGCGATGATTGGCGCGATTGTGCTTACCCACCGCCCAACCAAATCGCAGCGTGGGCACCAGAACATCGCCAAGCAAAACGCTCGGCGTCCTGAAGATGCAACGGTTATGAAGCAGCCTGAGATTGGCTCGGGAGTTGAGTTATGACCGGCGCAATCGGTATTGAGCATTATGTTGTCGTCAGCGCTTTGTTGTTCGTGCTGGGCGTCCTCGGCATATTTGTGAACCGCAAGAACATCATCGTCATCCTGATGGCGATTGAGCTCATATTGCTGGCAGTGAACATCAATTTGGTCGCGTTCAGCGCCTTTTTGAATGATCTCACCGGACAGGTCTTTGCCATGTTCGTGTTGACCGTGGCCGCAGCAGAGGCCGCCATTGGCCTTGCCATTCTGGTGATTTACTTCCGAGGTCGCGGCACAATCGCGGTCGACGACGTCAATCAGATGAAGGGATAGGAACCCCCAGTGCACTCCATCCTTCTCATTGTTTTCCTGCCTTTGCTGGCTGCGATTGTCGCAGGGCTGGGCAATCGTGCGCTTGGCAATCTGCCATCGAAACTGATCACAACAGGGGCGTTGTTCGCCTCATGCGCTTTGTCTTGGCCGATCTTTTACGGCTTTTTGACAGGCACAGAAACCGCCGCAGTCGTGCCCGTTTTGCAATGGGTGCAATCGGGCGATCTGACCTTTGACTGGGCCTTGCGGGTCGATACTCTAACCGCGATCATGCTGGTTGTGATCACCAGCGTTTCTGCGCTCGTCCATCTGTATAGCTGGGGCTATATGGAGGAAGACCCGGATCAACCGCGCTTCTTTGCCTATTTGTCGCTCTTCACCTTTGCCATGCTGATGCTGGTGA
>CAZTFZ010000322.1:0-1868 GCA_964613105.1 uncultured Porphyrobacter sp.
CTCGGGCCAGAGATAGTGCTAGCGGGCGCAAGTTTTGTTGCAAAAGCTGCGAGCGCGCTGAGTCCCAAATTGCTTGACGTTTACGTAAACGCAAGCTAGACGGCACACGGAATATTGAAAATGGAAGGATGTCTTGCGATGAAAATCCTCGTCCCTGTTAAGCGGGTGATTGATTACAACGTCAAACCACGGGTCAAAGCCGACGGATCTGGCGTTGATCTTGCCAATGTCAAAATGAGCATGAACCCCTTTGACGAAATTGCCGTCGAAGAGGCCATCCGCATCAAAGAAGCGGGCAATGCTGAAGAAATCATCGCGGTTTCCGTTGGCCCTGCCAAAGCGCAAGAGACGTTGCGCACAGCGCTCGCCATGGGCGCAGACCGCGCGATCCTTGTGGAAACGGACGAGGAAGTTGAGCCGCTGGCCGTTGCGAAAATCTTGAAAGCCATCGCCGATGAAGAGGGCCCCGGCATTGTAATGCTCGGCAAGCAATCGATCTCTGACGATAGCAACCAAACTGGCCAAATGCTCGCCGCTTTGATGGAGCGTCCGCAGGGCACATTTGCCAACACTGTCGAGATTGACGGCGATGCGGTTGTCGTCAAGCGCGAGATTGATGGCGGCCTTGAAACGGTCAAGCTGACCATGCCAGCGATTGTCACCACCGATCTTCGCTTGAACGAGCCGCGCTATGCCTCTTTGCCGAACATTATGAAGGCCAAGAAGAAGCCGCTCGATAGCAAAACACCGGCTGACTATGGCGTTGATATTGCGCCGCGTCTCACCACCACCAATGTCGCTGAACCGGCGGTCCGCCAAGCAGGCGAGAAGGTCGAAGATGTGGACGCATTGGTCGCCAAACTCAAAGCATTGGGAGTTGCATGATGAAAACTCTGGTTCTCGTTGAACATGATAATGCCGAAATGAAGGATGCGACGCTGGCCGTCGTGACCGCAGCGGCAGCCTTGGGCGAAGTCAATTTGCTCGTCGCTGGCAGCGGTTGCGCAAGCGTTGGCGAACAGGCCGCAAAAGTGGCTGGCGTTGCCAATGTGCATGTCGCCGATGACGCTGCATACGAAGCGGGCCTTGCTGAAAATGTTGCGCCGCTAGTCGCAGGCCTCATGGCCGATCACGACGCATTCCTTGCGCCTGCAACAACCACTGGCAAGAACATAGCGCCTCGCGTTGCGGCTCTGCTGGATGTGATGCAAATCTCTGACATTATGTCGGTTGAAAGCGCCAACACATTCACCCGCCCAATCTATGCGGGCAATGCGATTGCGACGGTTGAAAGTTCTGATGCTAAGCTGGTTATCACCGTGCGCGGCACAGCCTTTGACAAGGCCGCTGCTGAAGGCGGCTCTGGCGCGATTGCTGCGGCAAGCGGGCCTGGCGATGCTGGCATTTCGCAATTTGTCAGCCGCGAAGTCGCGAAAAGCGAACGGCCTGAGCTCACCAGCGCCAAGATCATCGTATCGGGTGGCCGCGCGCTGAAAGATGCGGACACATTTGAAGAGTTCATCACGCCTTTGGCTGACAAGCTTGGTGCAGGCATTGGCGCAAGCCGAGCCGCAGTGGACGCAGGCTATGTGCCCAATGACTATCAAGTCGGTCAGACCGGCAAGATTGTCGCCCCCGAAGTCTATATCGCTATCGGTATTTCCGGCGCGATCCAGCATTTGGCCGGTATGAAAGATTCCAAAACGATCATCGCGATCAATAAGGATGAAGACGCACCGATTTTCCAAGTCGCTGACGTTGGCCTTGTTGCTGATCTGTTTAACGCTGTGCCGGAACTCACCGGAAAGCTCTAAACACGCTCACACAATACATGCTTGCAAAGGCCCTTATCTTGCGAATACACTCGC
>CAZTFZ010000323.1:0-1864 GCA_964613105.1 uncultured Porphyrobacter sp.
TGGCTGCCAAACAAGCGGTTTGCGTCCGCGCGTTGGCCCGGCTGGATTGGGATTGCCTGGATTGGGCGCGGTTGGATTGGGATTGTCTGGATTTGGGTCGGCTGGATTTGGACCGTCGCTGTCACTCGGCGCTGCCGGAGCATGCAAATGGGCACCCTTGCGCACATTGCGCGCGCAAGCGGCGATGATCGCAAGATTGATAAAGAACAGCCTTTGGGGATGCTCAGCAAACCAAGCATATTCAAAATTATTGTGCACCACCAATGCCAGCAAAGCGGTTGAAGAGCCAAGGGCAATCCCGCCAAACAGGCTCGTTCGGTCTTTGAACGCCATGCGAATGCCAATAATCATCGGAGCGACCAAAAGGGCGATAAGCGCAATCATGCCAAGCCAGCCGGTTTCCGCCCGCGCCAGCAGATAGGCATTGTGCACCGGCGCTGCGCGATTGCCCATGTTCCATGCCACGCCTGCTCTGTCGGCATAGCCTTGCAAATTGCTGACAATGACAAAGCCGTTCGCGCCCACTCCTAGCAAGTGATCATCCGCCATTTCGGTCGCTGCTCGTTCAAAGGCGTTGCGCTGCGATTCTTCGAAGACAAAGCTCTCGCCCTGAAAGCGGTCTTGCAATGTCGCGATAGAGAGAGGGACAAAGACCATCGCGGCGATCACTGCGCCGCCCACCAGTTTGAACTTGCGAGCCGAAGGCCGCCGCCAGAGACTGAACAGAAGCAAAAGCACAATAGCAATCGCAGCAAAGGCCATGGTCCCGCGCGATCCACCGCCTGCAATGGCCAGCAAGCCTGCGGTAATTCCGGCATAGAATATCTTGCTTTTCTCGCCTTCCAGAATGGCCGCGATCAAGGGCAGCAGGGTAAGCTCTATCAGCATGCCCAGCACGTTTTGGTGCGACATTGTGCCCGATGCTTGAACCACTCCGCCAAGCTTTTGTTGGATGACAAAACCTGCTTGTACAATCAGGCCAAACGACAGCCCCATCAGCAGATGCCGCAATGCGCTTGGCCGGGCCAATTCGCCCGAAACAGCCACGAAAACGAGCAGCATTCGGCACATTTGAAACAGGGTGAATGTCGAGGCCATCGGGTTCACCGACACCGCAATTGAGACGAGGATCGGTATGATGAAGGCAACAATCAGCGCCGCAAAGGCGGAAAAGCGGAAGGAATTGGCCCGCGTCACAATCAGCGCAAGCGCAAGCGTATCAATCGGCGAGATGATGATGCCTTTGACCGTGCCTTGCCATGTCGGCCAAGAGATGATCGCTGCATCGATTTGCAGAGCGCCCGAAGCAAAGCACATCGCGCCAAGCGCAATCAATGCCATGTCGCGCCGCGCCTTATTTTGCCCGATGAAGGCAATGAAGGCTGGCAAGCTCAAGATAATGATAGCGATCGCAACGAACCGCATCGCAGGTTTCTCCGCATTCCCAATTCGGCCAAATTGCGTGCATTGGCCGGCCGGGTGTTAATGGTCACAGACTAGTTTAGCAGGTCTGATAGCTTAAAAAAGCTAGCATTTCCTTGCCTTGCACGCCAACTGCCATCGGTAGAGTGAACCTTGTATGTGTAAAGCGCTATATCGCAATGTGCGCCATCTTGGACCAATCAATGCGCGAAATTGAAATGGCTTGTAATGCTTCTTACCGCCTCGTTCTGACCGGTACTTTCGTGCCAGATTTGGGCGAGATGGACTGAGGGCTTGGAGCAAAGCTTGCGGTTTGTGGTCGACGTTTTGCAAGAATGCCTGCACGCCAACGGGCCAAGGGCCGCTCCAAATAGGTCATTGAAGCCATTGCAAAACCGTATGATGCCAATGCCCCAAGCGCATAGATCACCGGCTGAGGCAT
>CAZTFZ010000324.1:0-1852 GCA_964613105.1 uncultured Porphyrobacter sp.
CCACGGTCATCTGGTTGGTTTTTGAAAGAATTGGGTTGGTTGGTCATCTCTGGCCGTTCAATTTGCGCTTATATGTGACGCACCGCGTGGCAAAAGGCTCTGATTAAGTCCACGCTTTTTACGCCCGGCGCGATTTCTATGCCCGACGAAGCATCCAGCAAGGGCGCTCCTGTTTGCCGAGCGGCATCTGCGACATTCTCTGGCGTTAGGCCGCCAGCGAGCGCCCAATCCATATAGGGCTCCCACCCATCGAGCAGGCTCCACTGAAAAGCAGTGCCATTGCCGCCGGGCAAAGCCTTGGCAGGCGCATCAAACAACAGCCTGTCGCATGTGCCGATAAATTGCTTAGAGCGTTCCAAAGTGGCTTTCTCGCGAAGGCCCAAGGCGCGCCATGTCTCAACGCCAGGTATGCTCTTTTTGACAAGGCTCATCCATTCAGCGGTTTCGCCGCCATGAAACTGGATAACATCGGGCTTAATCGCATCATAAGCGCGGGCGAGGTTCTCGGGCTCTAAGGCAACGGTGACCAACACCAATTTGACATTGGCAGGGACGCGTCTGCGCAATTTTGCGGCTTCTTCCAAGCTCAAATGGCGCGGGCTCTTATCGTAATGAACAAAGCCAATATGCGTCGCACCGCCTTCGACCGCAGCATCGATAGTGTCAGGGGTCGATAACCCGCAAATCTTAAACTGGGTCTTGGTCATGAGGGCCGCCTATTACAATGTGGCTTCGATAGCGCGAGCGGCCATAGCAGGATCATTCGCCTTAGAGATGGGCCGTCCGATTACCAGCACGCTTGCGCCATCATCGCGCGCCTTGCGCGGCGTCACAACGCGCTTTTGATCGCCCACTGCGCTGCCCGCTGGACGCAGGCCGGGAACGACGAAAAAGCCTTTTTTCCATTGCTTGTGAACCGCGCCAACTTCTTGGCCAGAGCACACAATCCCGTCGAGCCCCGAAACTTCTGCAAGTTCGGCGAGCCTCATGACTTGATCATGCGAAGTGCCTGCAACGCCTGTCGCGCTTAGATCGCGTTCGTCGAGGCTGGTTAGCATGGAGACGCCCACCACCTTGGTGTGCTCTCCTGCGGCCGCTTTGGCATCTTCCATCATAGCGCGCCCGCCGCTTGCATGCACGGTGACGATCGCTGGCTCCAAAACATGGATTGCCTGCATCGCGCCTGCAACAGTGTTGGGAATATCGTGCAGCTTAAGGTCGAGAAAGATCGGTAAGCCCAAATGCGCTATCTCGTGCACCCCATGAGAGCCATGAGCGCAGAAGAACTCGAGGCCCAGCTTCACCCCGCCAATATGGTCTTTGACTTTGTTCAGCAGCGCTTTGGCGTCGTCCAAATGCGGCACATCCAAAGCAAGATAAATGGGGTTACTCATGGGACTATGCTTTGCTTAGCTTTTTACCGGATCGACAGGATTGGCCGGGCTCGGAGGCGGGGTGTCCACCGCTTGCGCTGGTGTGGCCGTCGTCGCCGGGCGATTTGCGGCATTGGTGCGCGCAGCGTTTTCAAGAGCGCCAATTCTGCGGGTAAGGCGCCATTTCGTGCCGCGATGGAGCAGCCATGCCGGCAAAAGGCCGAGCAGAAAGGCGATGATCACGATTGCAGGAAGCTTCGTTTCGACAATCATATTCTCCCACAGTTTCACCTCGACCGTGGTCCAGTTGAATGCAGTGAATACTAGCAAGAGAACGAGCAATACGACCCAGAAAAGTGTCCGAACGATTTGCATATGATGTGTCTAGCCTCCCTCAAACACACAGTGCCACGTTGCAAAAGCGGCAGGTTTCAAAGCAATGCTAGGCTGATGCGCTCAAATCGTCCAGCCGTATCGCA
>CAZTFZ010000325.1:0-1834 GCA_964613105.1 uncultured Porphyrobacter sp.
GCGGCCTGACGCCCCTCCCACGTAATCCTTTGTCCAGCAATATTGCGCAAACGCCGCGCGCCCTCTGCCAGAACATCGAGCATGGTGTCAGCGGTAGAGCCGCTGGTTGCCCGCATTAGCACTATGCGTGGAGAAAGCCGCAAAGTTCCATTGGCACTCGGATTGTTGATCGGCAAAGCAATCGCATCGGCAAGCGCTTCTGCTAGCCATTCCCAGCGTTCGCGGCTGCATTCGCCATGCGCCACTAGCAAAAACGAACCACCCGATATCCGCGCAGCCAGCCAAACGCCGCTTTCCAGCTCGTCGGTCGCAAAGTGGCGGATGCGCTGGGCGACTTCGATTAAAGCGCCATCGCCAGCCGTCTCGCCAAAAGCAACATTGACGGTTTCGATCCGGCCAAGTTCAACCAGCATCGCATGCAAGGGGCATTCGCCAGTCGTTTTGGAGCTAACGCTGCCTTCGGCTTCTTGGCCATCGCTCTTCTCAGCCGCTTCATGCCAGTCGCGCTGCCAGCGCGTGATCGTCGCGCGCGCAGATACGTCATCGGCCAAGCCGGTCAGGCTGTCGCGCATATCGCCAGAGGTTTTTTCAGCGCGGCTCGCCATGGAAATCCCCTTAATAGAGCCGTTGCGCGAGGATATGGCTGAAATCAAAACCAATGCCAACCGCTATACGCGCCAAAACATAGCTTTCGTTGCCAAATGGGACGCCCGGCCATAAGTAACACATCAAGCACATCGTGTATGGCGCTGCGCTGGGAGCAATGAGCCTACAAATGAATGGCCCACCAAATTGATAGCCAGGGGATGAGGGGACCGAATGCCGAATTTTGAGAAGCTGGCTTTGCTCGTGTCCGATAGCGACAAGGCACAAGCCGCTGCGCAATCGTTTCGCGATGCGCATGACTGGTCGCGCCTTAGCGAGGCGGAAGCTGTCGTCGTATTGGGCGGCGATGGCTTTATGCTGCAAACCCTGCACAAAATGCTTGAGACGGGCAAAATTCTTCCAGTTTACGGAGTGAATTTGGGCACGGTCGGCTTTCTGATGAATAAGAACCGCGGCCCTGAGACGCTGTTGAAACGCGTTGCTCGCGCTCGGGCGCTGGCAATCGCTCCCTTGCATATGGAGGCGCTGACACAGGATGGTTCGCGTCACTTCGTCCACGCTATCAATGAAGTGTCATTGCTGCGTGAAACACGCCAGACCGCAAAGATAGAGATCGCGCTCAATGACAAGGTGCGCATTAAAGAGCTGATTTGCGACGGCGTTTTGCTGGCGACACCGGCCGGCTCCACCGCTTACAATCTATCGGCAAACGGTCCAATTTTGCCGCTCGATTCCAGCCTCCTCGCCCTCACCCCGATCAGCCCGTTTCGACCGAGGCGTTGGCGCGGGGCAATCGTTCCTGACCGCAGTCAAATCACTTTTCGCGTGAACGAGCCTGACAAGCGGCCCGTGTCTGCCGTCGCTGATCAAAAGGAATTGCGCGACGTGGCTGAGGTCAAATTGAGGATCGACCGCGATAAAGAGCTAAGCCTGTTGTTCGACAAGGGCCAAGCGCTTGATGAGAGGATCGTTGCCGAACAATTTGAGGTTTGATCGGCGAGAGTCCGAGCTACTGATAAGAGGCAATTCGCCCGATTTCTCGATTTTTCTACAAGAGTTTTGGGCCAAAACTCTTATTGCAATGCATTTTTGCGCATTGCCCGCTTGCCAAATCTTTACCGCCTTCATATAGGCGGCGTTCTGTCCGCAAGAACAGGCTCATCTTTTAAGATGGGCTGCTCCCCGATAGCTCAGCGGTAGAGTAGGTGACTGTTAATCACTTGGTCGT
>CAZTFZ010000326.1:0-1827 GCA_964613105.1 uncultured Porphyrobacter sp.
TAATGCAGCCCGCGGCTCTCATGGCGCTCCAGCGCAGCGCGCACGATCAGTTCAGCCGCTTGGTGCAGATTGCGCAGCTCAATAAGGTCGGTGGTGACGCGGAAACTGCCGTAATAATCCTCAATCTCTTGGCCCAGCATAGCGATCCTGTGGCGCGCTCGCTCCAGCCGTTTGGTGGTCCGAACGATGCCGACATAATTCCACATAAAGCGGCGGATTTCGGTCCAATTTTGCTTAATCACGACCTCCTCGTCAGAATCGGTAACGCGGCTTTCATCCCATGGCAGGATCGCAGGCGGCTCTTCCAAACCATCCCACCGCGCCAGAATATCGCGCGCTGCCGCTTCGCCAAAAACAAAGCATTCGAGCAGGCTGTTCGACGCCAGCCGGTTTGCGCCATGCAGCCCGCTTTCCGTGCATTCGCCCGCCGCCCATAGGCCGGGCAGATCGGTCGCTGCATCAAGGCCCACCAGCACGCCGCCGCAAGTATAATGCTGCGCTGGCACGACCGGAATGGGGCCCTTGGTCATATCAATGCCAAGTCCCATCAGCTTTTCATGAATCGTAGGGAAGTGTTCGCGCACAAACTCTGGCGGCTTGTGGCTGATATCGAGATGCACAAAATCGAGGCCAAAGCGCTTGATCTGATCGTCAATCGCGCGCGCCACGATGTCACGCGGGGCCAATTCCATCCGCTCTGGGTCGTAATCCTCCATAAAGCGCTTGCCCGTCTCAGGGTGCAGCAAATGCCCCCCTTCGCCGCGCACAGCCTCTGTAATGAGGAAGTTTTTGACCTCCAGATTATAGAGGCAAGTGGGGTGAAACTGCATCATCTCCATATTGGAAACGCGGCAGCCTGCGCGCCAAGCCATCGCAATCCCATCGCCCGTTGCCCCGCGCGGCGCGGTCGAGAAGAGATAGCAGCGACCAGCGCCCCCTGCCGCCAAAACGGTAGCGCGGGCCGTATGGGCAACCACTCGCCCGCTTTCCTCGTCCAAAGCATAAGCGCCCCAGACCCTGCCCGAGCCGGAATAGCGCTGTTGGTGATGGCCAGTGATGAAATCAATGCAGGTCTGGCCTGCCAGCATAGTGATGTTGGGATGAGCCTCTGCTGCCTTGAGCAAAGCCGATTGCACAGCCCAGCCGGTCGCATCATCGACATGCACGATGCGGCGGTGCGAATGCCCCCCTTCGCGGGTGAGATGCAGAGAATCCTCGTCGCGGTTGAAGGGAACGCCCAGCTCGCACAATCGGTCAATCGCCTCTGGCGCGCCCTCGATCACCGCCTCAACCGTCTCGCGCCGATTGAGGCCAGCGCCCGCAATCATCGTATCGCGCACATGATTGTCAAAAGTATCGCCAGCATCCAGCACAGCCGCGATCCCGCCCTGCGCCCAAGCGGTTGAGCCGCCGGTCAAAGAGCCCTTGGCGAGCACCAAAACGCGCTTCGTCTGGGCAAGCTCTAGCGCGGCGGTGAGGCCTGCAGCGCCAGAGCCAATGATAAGGACGTCATGATTAGGCAATGTTACGAGGTTTCCATTTTTGCCCAATTTGGGCTATGACAAAGGTCTGAACGCTTCTTGAGCATTCGCGCGCTCACTGCAACTTGCCTTAGTCAAAAGTGCGGCCAAACTGCGCTGACACCATGGCAATTTACCGGGATGCAGGCAATCTGCAAAGTGGTGTCCGCGGGCAAGATCAAGGGTGTTCCGGATAAGGGGCGGGTCGCACTCCGCCTTCAACATCAGGCTTGAGGGAGCCGAAATATGGCTGGATTTAGCGCCAAAAAAACTGGCTTCTTAGGCCCAAATGACCAATTTTCTGGCC
>CAZTFZ010000327.1:0-1818 GCA_964613105.1 uncultured Porphyrobacter sp.
GGGGTGATTCTTACCGTCCGTCTTTCTTTGGGCTGGGCCGCCCCTTGTTGGACGCCAGCTCCACAGATCAGCGCGCTGCGGCCCAAACACGCCTTCGGCCAAGGGCTTGGCGCGTTTCACTTGAAAGCCAGCCTGACCGAGCAGTTTTATGGCATTGTCTGCCTCCAGCCCGATGGAGATCGGCAATGCGAGATCAAGCCGGAAATTGCGCGCAAACTTTTGGTTTTTGGTTTGCTTTTGGGATTGCTTTTGAGTTGGGGCTTTTGGTTCTGCTTTTGCCTGAGCCCCTCCTGTTGCTTCTGCTGCTGCCTTTGTTGGCGTGTCTTTGGGGGCGGCCTCTTTATCAGGCGCTTCTTGTGGTGGGGGCGCTTTCGCCCGAGCCTCATGGGCGGCTTTGACAATCTTCTCTGCCAGATCAATCCGGATCATCTGGCTTCCGGCATGGCGATAGCCCGATGGCAATTTCTTGGCGCCAGAAACCACCGGCCCAGCAATGACCGGCAACATCCTTGGCTCCAAGGCTCTTCGATCAAGCCCCAATTGGTGCAAAAGCTGACGCGGAGCAGGTTTCAGCAACATCGGCGCAAAAATGTCGAGCGCTCCAAACGTGATCCCAATGCGCCGCAAAAAGGGCCGCATTTCCTTGGGCAAATGCTGCAATCCCGCTTTCTCGCGGGCGATATGGCCATGGCCATCGAGCAAAGTGAGCAGCAATCCGCGCGCTTCTGAACCCGCCTCTGGATCGCGCGCAGCCTTTTGCAGATTGGCGAGCGGCTCTAGCGGCACAAGCTGCTGATCGAGCCAGAGGCCGAGTGCTTCCATCAATTTGACTTTCGCGCCCTCTGTTAGATTCACGAGGGATTTTCCTGCTACAATTTGAGGCCTGAAAGAGCCTTGCCTATGCTCCAAAGTCGCGAGGACTTGAGTTTTAGCGCTTGTCTTTTGGCCACCTTCTAACGCAGCTTCATAGCGCCACTGCACTGCGCCTTGTTCAATCGCCATCGCCTCGCAAGCATTGGCCGTTAGTTCGTCGGCCAGCTTCACAACCTTAGCATCGAGCAATTGCGGCAAGCCTTTTTCCGCCGCTGCGAGCAACATTTTGCGAGTCTCGTGATTGGCGGCCTCGTCGGGAACAAAGCTAAACCCGCGCATTTCGCCCATCCGCTCATCCTCGACCAAAACGACGCCATTGGCATCAATCGAGAGCGGCAGCGCCGAGGCATCTTGTCCCAGAGATTTCATCAAAATCGTCGTCCTTCGGTTTACAAATCTTTCAGCGAGGCGCGCATGCAGCGCATCGGATAGTTTCGCCTCGACCGCCCTAGCGCGGGAAGCCATTTCATCGCGGGCCAAGACCCAATCGGGCCGCTGGCAAATATAGGCCCAGCTGCGAATCGCTGCGATACGCCCCTGCAGCGTATCAATATCGCCCGCCATTTGATCGAGCTCGGCAATCCGGGCGGCAACGAAATCTGCACCGATATAGCCGCCTTCGCTAAGGTCTTGCCACAGCCTTGCGACAAAGCGCGCATGAACATCCGCGCCGCGCGCACGAAAGTCTGGCAGGGAACACGCCTCCCAAAAGCGCCGAATGGCTCCGCTGCCGCGAATGTTTCGCGCGAAAGGTTCCTCGGCCAGGCGCTTTAGGGTGACGAGATCAATGGCTTCGGGTGGCCGCCTCAAAATAGGATCGCCCGGGCCTGCCTCCAAATCGCCAATCAACGCGCCCAAAGTGTCAAAGCGCGGCTCTGCCTCGCGCCAATAGAGATGCGTCAGAGGCGCAAAACGGTGCTCTTCAATGGCGAAGATTTCTTCCTC
>CAZTFZ010000328.1:0-1806 GCA_964613105.1 uncultured Porphyrobacter sp.
AAGGCGCTTGCTGCGCATTTTGGCTTGCCGCACCTTGATACAGGGCTGCTGTATCGAGCGGTTGGCAGGCAGGTCGCGCTCAATGGCGGCGATGCCGACAATCCCGAAGACGCGCTTAAGGCCTGCGGATTTCCGGGCAGTCTGCTTGGCGATGATATCTTGCGCTCTGAAGGTTCTGGCAGCCTTGCAAGCCGCGTCTCTGTCCACCCAGAGGTGCGCAAGGCTCTGTTTGAGCGGCAACGAGCCTTTGCCGAGCAAGACAGCGGCGCTGTGCTTGATGGGCGCGATATTGGCACTGTCATCGCGCCAGAAGCCGATGCTAAGCTGTTTGTAACCGCCTCGGTGCAATCGCGCGCGGTTCGGCGGCACGCAGAGATGCAGGCCCGCGGCGAGACAGCAACGCTTGACGAGATAGAGGCTGATCTCACCCGCCGCGATGCCCGCGATATGAACCGCGACAATGCTCCGCTTGTTCCAGCCCACGATGCCATGGTCTTTGACACCACTAGCTTTGGCAAAGACGAAGCGATTGCCGCAGCTATCGAGGCCGTCGAAGAAGCGCTTAATTCGGGCAGCAAGCGCGGCTAGCGAGGCCAGCTAAATGCCTTGCTTTCTAGGCGTGTTTGGACTACCCGCGCGCTCGTTCACTATCAATCGATGAAATTGTAGGAACCTGCGCGGCGGCATTCGGCTTTCGCGTGGAACTCGGCACTCTTGGCCCGCAAGACTTCTGCAATAGTGCAGCAGCGGCGGTGAAAGACCTCCGGAAAAACCGGTGGCCGGAAGCAAATGTGATTAAGGGACTATTATTTATATGGCTGATTCCGCAATGCCAACGCGCGACGATTTCGAAGCGCTTCTAAACGAACAACTTGGCGGTGCAGATGACGGAGGTTTTGAAGGCCGCGTTGTCAAAGGCACTGTAACCGCAGTCGAAAACGGCATGGCGATGATTGATGTGGGCCTCAAAAGCGAAGGCCGCATCGATATCAAAGAATTCCAACGCTCCGAAACAGAAACCGCGCCCGCTGTTGGCGATGAGGTGGAAGTTTACGTTGACCGCGTTGAAAATGCAGATGGCGAAGCGATGCTCAGCCGTGATCGTGCTCGCCGCGAAGCTGCATGGGACAAGCTCGAAAGCGAATTTGGCGAAGGCAAGCGCGTCGATGGCCGCATCTTTGGCCGTGTCAAAGGCGGCTTCACCGTCGATCTTGACGGCGCCGTGGCCTTCCTGCCCGGCAGCCAAGTCGATATCCGCCCTGTGCGCGATGTGACGCCTTTGATGGAAATGCCGCAGCCCTTCCAAATCCTCAAAATGGACCGTCGCCGCGGCAATATCGTTGTTTCGCGCCGTGCCGTTCTGGAAGAGACGCGCGCTGAACAGCGCAGCGAGCTGATCGACAAGCTTGCAGAGGGTCAAGTGATCGAAGGCGTAGTCAAGAACATCACCGATTACGGTGCCTTTGTTGACCTTGGCGGTATTGATGGCCTGCTGCACGTCACCGACATGAGCTATAAGCGGGTCAATCACCCGAGCGAGCTCATTGAAATTGGCCAATCGGTCAAAGTTCAGATCGTTCGCATCAATCAGGAAACACAGCGCATCAGCCTCGGCATGAAGCAGCTGGAAAGCGACCCATGGGATGGTGTTGCTGCTAAATATCCAATCGGCGCGAAATTGTCTGGCACGGTTACCAACATCACCGAATATGGTGCTTTTGTTGAAATCGAAGCGGGTATCGAAGGCCTTGTCCACGTCTCTGAAATGAGCTGGACGAAGAAGAACGTTCACCCTGGCAAAATCGT
>CAZTFZ010000329.1:0-1805 GCA_964613105.1 uncultured Porphyrobacter sp.
GTCGCTTGAGCAAGGCGCGACCGCGACCTTCAGTTTTGACGGCGCTATGTCAGCTGTTCCAGAGCCGGGTACATGGGCAATGATGATCCTTGGCTTCTTTGGCCTTGGTCTTGCGATGCGCAGCGAAAAAGCCACCACGATGCGCGTGTCTTACAGCTAGGAATAGCGACAGTTTAACATGGCTAAAGGGCCGTCTGGCATTGCGCTTTCATGGCATAATGCACAGGCGGCCTTTTTCTTACCTGCCCGCTATATCCAAAAGCTCGACTTTGAACACCAAGGTCGCGCCGCCCGGTATCGGGCCACCGCCTTGCGGGCCGTAAGCAAGATCCGCAGGAGCAACCAGCTCTATCACATCGCCAACATGCATTTGCGGGACGGCCACTTGCCAAGCCTCAATAACGCCCCTCAGCGGGAAAGTGGCGGGCCGGCCGCGCTCATAAGAGCTATCAAAGCCTTTGCCATCGATGAACTTGCCGTCGTAATGGACAGTCACTCTGTCATCGACAGTGGGTTTGCGGCCGTCAGGATTGTATTTGCCGGGGACCCAGCGCCAGCGCAGGCCCCCTACCATCCAATGCCAGCCATCTTCAAATTCCAGCGTGCCCAAAAAGGCCTGCTGCTTATTGTGCCAGCTAAGACTGCCTGGCTCTGCTGCCCATTGCTCGCCAGTGATGGGAGCCATTCGAGCGGCCAATTTGGCCTCTTCGGCAGCAGCAGCGACAGCAGCAGCCTCTGCGAGCGCTTGTTCGCGCGCAGCTTCGGCTTGAAGCTCTTGCTGCTTTTGCGCTTGCTCCGCGTCAAAAGCGCGCATTGTCGCAGCGAACTCGCAAGCGAAAGGTTCAGGCTTGTTTCTGAGCGCATAAATCTCCGCTTCTCGGCGGCACATATATGTCTCGCGCAGTGAGCCATAGGGATCATCAGAGGAGCGGATAGTTTTGATCTGATCATCAACCCTCACACGCGATTCCAGCGCGTTGATTGTGAATGCCGGAACGCCATAAGCGGGCGTGTTGAGCGGCGCGCCAACCACACCGGGGAGCAGCGACTGATCGAGCCCAATGCCAACCAAATCGCGCAAAGTCGTTGGACCAACCAGCGGCAGGAACAAAAACGGGCCCGGTTTCACCCCGTAATAGCCCAGAGTATTGCTAAAGCCATTGGGGCGGTGCGGCAGGTTAAACGGCTTGCGCTTAGCGATATCAAGCAGGCCGCCAACCCCGACGGTTGAGTTCAGCGCAAATCGGCCCAGCGTCTCTGCTGCCTTGCCAGGTTTTAGCTGGAGCAAATAATTGAGCGCATTCACAGGCTCCAGCAGATTGCTGAAGAAGTTGCGCAAGCCATTGCGAACAGGCTCGGGCAGCGTCTCTTCATAGGCATTGGCGATTGGCTCAACCACGGCCTGATCGACGCTGGCGGTAAGCTCATAGGATTGGATATTGAGCTCGCCCAAGGGGTCGCCCGGTTCATCGGGAATATCGCCGCCAACAATGATGACGCCCTGATCTTCGAAAGGGATATCCTCGAAGGATTGGTCTTCCAAGACTATGCCGTCCGCGCCCGTTTGGGGTTGGGCGGATTCTGGCCCGGACGGTTCTTGTGCGGATGGGTCTTGGGTGAGGCTAGAGTCTTCGCCGAAGGCAAGCGCTAGGCGGCTCTCCCCTGAAAGTGACACACCTTTTGCCGCCGCAGGCACGGCCAAGCCTGAACCTGCCTCGGTATTGGCTGGTGCATAGACCGGCACTTGGACTGTGATTGGCGTTACGCTGAGCAATGCTGTCGCGCTTGCAAATGACAAACTCATT
>CAZTFZ010000330.1:0-1800 GCA_964613105.1 uncultured Porphyrobacter sp.
ATCTGGTGCTCTATGCCTTTGAGAACGGCAAGCCGGGCGAGATTTTCGTCCAAAAAGCGCCCGCTGCCACGATCGATGTTTTGTCGCGCGCTCTTACCGATCTTTTGGGCAAGCCAGAGCATGTCATCAACACCATTGGCACGCGCCATGGCGAGAAGCTGTTTGAAGCTTTGCTAAGCCGCGAGGAAATGGCGGTCGCTGGCGATTTGGGCGAGTATTATTGCGTTCCGCCAGATTTGCGTGACCTCAATTACAGCAAATATGTTGAAGAGGGCGAGCAGCGCATTTCTGAGGCTCAGGAATACAATTCGCACAATACCGAGCGTCTCGATGTGAAGGGTATGCAAGAACTGCTGCTGAAGCTCAGCTTTATTCGTGCCGCGATCAAAGGCGAGCATATCGAGCCAGAGGAATAGAGGCGAGATGAGCGCCGCTCCCCAGCCCAAAAAGGTAAAGCCCAATAAGGCAAAAACCCCCAAGGAAAAGGCGCGTGTGCTGATTACCGGAGCCAATGGCTTTATCGGCAAAAACCTTGTGGTGCGCTTGGGCGAGCTTGAGCGCTATGATCTTGTGCCATTCACCCGCGATGATGACCCCGCCGATCTGCCGCAAATGCTTGGAAATGTGGATGCTGTCATCCATTTGGCGGGCGAAAACCGGCCCAAGGATGAGGCGGCTTTTGACGCGGTCAATGCTGGGCTGACCAAGGCCTTATGCGACAGCGCCACGCAGATTTGCGCAGGCACTGGACACCATGTGCCGATCATTCTGGCATCCTCTGCGCAGGCGAGCGAAGACAATCCCTATGGCCGCAGCAAGCTTGCTGGCGAACAGGCGGTAGAAAGCTATGCTTCTGATACTGGCAGCGCAGGAGTGATTTTCCGCTTCCCCGGCGTCTTTGGCAAATGGTGCCGGCCCAATTACAATTCGGTGGTGGCGACCTTTTGCCACAATATCGCTCGCGGCGAAGATGTGCGGGTGGACAATCCTGATAGCCCGCTAAGGCTTGCTTATATTGACGATGTGGTCGCAGCGCTTGTCGCCGCTTTAGAGGATGTGTTGGCAGCGCCTGATGCTGGCCCCAATGCAGCAATAGAAACCCGCGAAGTTACCCCCGTCTATGAAACCACTGTGGGCGCTTTGGCTGATCATATCCGCAGCTTTGCTGAAGGGCGCGAAGCCTTGCATGTAGAGCGCGTTGGCACTGGCTTTATAAGAGCGCTTTATGCGACCTATGTTGCCGCGCTCCCTCAGGAACAATTTGCCTATAAACTGCCCGAACACAGCGATCCGCGCGGTACTTTTGTGGAAATGCTCAAGACGCCTGATGCAGGCCAATTTAGCTTTTTCACTGCTCTGCCCGGGGTTACGCGCGGCGGCCATTATCATCACACCAAGACCGAGAAATTCCTTGTGATCCGCGGCAAGGCCTCTTTCGGCTTTCGCCATTTGATCACCGATGAGCGGCACGCAATCACCACCGATGGAGCGCGCGCCGAAGTGGTCCAAACGATCCCTGGGTGGAGCCATGATATCACCAATATTGGCGAGGATGAGCTCATCGTAATGCTCTGGGCCAATGAGAATTTCGACCATGACAAGCCCGACACTATTGCCAGTGAGACGTGAAGTGAAACCTGAAATGACCAAACTCAAAGTCGTCACAATTGTTGGCACTCGGCCAGAGATTATCCGCCTGTCGCGGGTCATGGCCGCCCTCGATGAGCATTGCGATCACACGCTCATTCATACGGGCCAAAACTATGATTATGAGCTCAACCAAGTGTTCTTTGACGAGCT
>CAZTFZ010000331.1:0-1787 GCA_964613105.1 uncultured Porphyrobacter sp.
GGCCTTATCGGTGCAGCCTTGCTCAACACATCCTTAGGCGAGAGGTTTTTGGCCGATAGGATTGCCGAGCAAACGCTGCCCAATGGCCTCAATGTGAAAGTTGGGCGGATCGAGGGTAATATTTATGGCAAAGCGGTTTTGCATGATCTGACGCTGTCTGACCCTAAGGGCGTGTTTATGCGTGTCCCGCTTACTGAGCTGGATTGGAAGCCAGCCGCATGGCTCAGCTATAGGCTTCAGATTGATGCGCTTGCGATCCGCCGCGCGCGGCTTGAACGCATTCCAGAGTTTCTGGCGAGCGATGATGACAGCGCCATCCTGCCCGGTTTCGACATTGCGATTGGTATGCTCGAAGTGGAGGGTCTGACACTGGCTGCGGGGATTGCTGGCGAGGCGGAAGAGCGGGTTGATCTCACCGCAAAAGCGCTGGTGGAAGATCAGCGCCTGATGGTCGAGGGTGAAGGCGCATTGGGCGCAAAAGACCGCTTTGAACTCGCGCTTGATGCAAGCCCCGATGATGATGTGTTTGATTTGGCTTTGGACTATGCAGCAGCAGGCGATGGGCTGGTCGCTGGATTAATCGGAACCGGTAACGGTGCGGCCTATCGTGCGCAGATTGTCGGCGATGGCAGCTGGAGCAATTGGGATGGCGGGCTGGTTGTCACTCGCGATGCGGCGCGTTTTGCCTCTGTTGCGCTGACCAATCGGGCTGGTGATTTCAGCGCACTGGGTGAGATTTACCCAGCAGCAGCACTTGGTGCATCTGGGGACGGATTTTTGGGCGATGTGGTAGGCGAACGGTTGGCCTTGGATGCTACTGCGCGGATTGAAGAACGCCGGATTGATGGCACGTATCGCGTGTTGGCGCGCGGGTTTCAGGCCGAAGCGGGCGGGCTGGTTGATCTTGCCGACAATCGCTTCGACGATTTCACCCTGACGGCACGGGTGTTGAGGCCCGATATTCTTGCGGGGCTTTTGGGTGAAGGCAGCAGCCTTACTGGCGCAGTTCTCGATGCGACAATGAATGGCCCAATGCGCGATCTTGAGCTCGCGCATGTGCTCAGCCTTGAGCGGGCTGTGCTGGGCACAACCGAGGTGGAAGGCCTGCGCCAAGCCAGCACTGCGCGATATGATGGAGCCGTGTGGCGTTTGCCGATCAGCGTTGACGCAAGCAAGATAGCCACTGGCAATGCGCTGATTGATCCGCGATTGGTGGATGCGCGCGCAACTGGCGATCTTACTCTTGATGGCAATGATCTGGCGATTTCCGATCTGAGGGTTGGGGTGCGCGATGCGGCAGGCAAATTTGCTGTGCGCGGTGATTTGGCGCGCGGGTTTTACGCGGTGGCAGGCGGGATGGCTGTCCGCGATTTCGCTCTTGATGGAGTGGGCGTGCTGGGCGGCACTGGCAAGCTTCGCGCCTCCTTTGGCGATGGCTGGAGGCTTGCGAGCGATATATCTGCGGCAATCTCTCCGGTTAGCAATGATACGCTGGCTAATCTTGCAGGCACTCCGATTGGGCTCAATGGCGGGATAGCAATTGGCAGCACTCAGCCGCTCACTTTTAGCGACATGCGCCTGTCTGCGAGCAAGCTTACAGGGACGATGAACGGTAGTTTGGGGGATGGCAAAACGCGGCTTACTGGGTTTGGCCGGCATACAGACTATGGACCCTTTACGCTCGATGCCAATATTGCAGGCGGCGATCTGTTTAGCCAAGGCACTCGGGCTGAGCTGGTGTTTGCCGATCCTTATCCTGCTGCCGGCTTGAGCGATGTGCGTGTCGC
>CAZTFZ010000332.1:0-1772 GCA_964613105.1 uncultured Porphyrobacter sp.
GCGCCTTCCTCTGCGCCGCGCATTGGCGTGTTCAAAGACCCATCGCCGCCCATCATCATCCGGCGGTTCATATTGACCACCTCTTGCTCTGGCACGCCCAAATCGGTCGCGATTGTCGTCACATCATCGGGATGCAGATCGCTGTCTTCATAGGCGTCGAGGTTCTTCTTCATCCGGCGAAGGTTGAAGAACAGCTTTTTCTGAGCCGCAGTCGTGCCCATTTTGACAAGGCTCCACGAGCGCAGGATATATTCCTGAATGCTCGCCTTGATCCACCACATGGCATAGGTCGCGAGGCGAAAGCCGCGCTCTGGCTCGAATTTTTTGACGCCTTGCATCAGGCCAACATTGCCTTCGGAAATGAGGTCGCTGACCGGCAGGCCATAACCGCGATAGCCCATCGCAATCTTCGCCACGAGCCGCAAATGGCTGGTCACGAGCTGCGCTGCGGCTTCGCCGTCTTCATGCTCTTTATAGCGCACAGCGAGCATATATTCTTGCTCGGGCTTTAGCATGGGAAATTGTTTGATTTCGGAGAGATAGCGGTTGAGGCTCTGTTCTCCGCCAAGCGCTGGAACGCTGGTTTTGGTCGTCTTGGTCATAATAGTGCAAACCTTTCTTTAGCGTCGACCGCAATTGCGCAGACCCCTGATGGGCATCGGCTTTTTTGGGCCACTGGGATTACATATAGGCTATTTTTGCAGCTTTTGGAGCGCATTCATCGGTTTTTCGTGGTCATTTATCGATCAGAACGGCCACATTCCTCGATTAGTTCCGAAAAATCACTCGGCAAATCGGTATAAAACCGTAAGTCCTCGCCCGTTACGGGGTGCTTGAAACCCAATTCCGCCGCATGCAGGGCTTGGCGCGCGAAACCCAAGGATTTGAGGACCGGTTTGAGCGCCGTGGGCGTCTTGCCGTAAAGCTGATCCCCTAATAGCGCATGGCCAATTGACGCACAGTGAACGCGCACCTGATGGGTGCGCCCCGTTTCCAAGCGGCATTCCAGCAAGGAACAATGATCGAGCCGCTGCTTTACTGCATAATGCGTGACAGCATGCTTGCCGCGCGCCGTGCCCTCATCAAGCACAGCCATCTTTTTGCGATTATGCGCCGAACGACCAATCCTGCCCTCAATCCGGCCTGAGGCTGGGTTGGGGTGGCCTCCGCAAAGCGCCAGATAGCGCCGATGCAGGCTGTGATCGGCAAATTGCCGGGCGAGCCCTTCATGCGCAGCGTCGGTCTTTGCCACTACGAGCAAACCCGATGTGTCTTTATCGATCCGATGGACAATGCCGGGCCGCTCTATCCCATTGATGCTCGACAAGCGTCCTTTGCAATGATGCAGCAGCGCATTCACCAAAGTGCCATCGCGATTGCCAGCGGCGGGATGCACAACCATGCCCGCTGGCTTATTGACGACGACCAAATGCTCATCCTCAAAAGTGATTTCGAGCGGCAGATCCTGAGCGGGCAAATCCAGCGGCTTGGCAGCAGGCAGGGTAATGCGAAACTCAGACCCATCGCTCACCTTGGCGCTTGGCGAGGTGGCAGGCGCTCCTGCAACCAAAACCGCGCCATCGGCGATCAGCGCCTTCACCCGTTCGCGCGACAATCCGCTGGCCTTGGCCAAGGCTTTGTCGAGGCGAGCCGCCTCAGGCAATATGCCCTCAATAACTTGTGCCATGACTTATGCGCGCTCCACCTCTATCGTCATGCGCGATGGAACTGACCGTGACAAGTGATGTGCTGGCCGCCTTACGAAAAGAGGC
>CAZTFZ010000333.1:0-1759 GCA_964613105.1 uncultured Porphyrobacter sp.
ACGCTTTTCATACCTGTCAGATCGAGCAGCCAATGGGCCAGCTCGTTCATCACGCCAAGAGCGCCTTGCACCGTTTCTTGCGGTTGCAGAGGGTGAACATCGGCAAAGCCGGGCATCCGAGCGACCTTTTCATTGAGGCGCGGATTGTGCTTCATCGTGCAGGAACCAAGCGGGAAAAAGCCAAGGTCAATGCCATAGTTCTGGCGGCTAAGCCGTGTGTAATGGCGCACGGCCTCTGGTTCTGACAGGCCGGGCAGGCCAATGGGATTAGCCCGCTCCATCCCAGCCAATTTTGCGCTTTTCTCGCCCGATGGCGCGGGCAAATCAACGCCGCTTGTTTCGGCTGTGCCAATTTCAAAGATCAGCGCTTCATCGAGCATTAGCGCCCTATTGCCAGTGGCGGTTGGAGGACCTTGTTCAAACCCGTCAGCCCCGTGCATTTCAGGCTTCCAGCCGCTTTGATTGGGAGCGTTCATGCCAATTCCTCCTCAAGAGCAGAGGCAAGGGTTTCAATGTCCTCCTCGCTCGTTGTTTCTGTGACGGCGACAAGCAAGCCTTTCGACAGCGCCTCGATACCGGGGAAGAGCCTGCCCAAAGGCACGCCGCCTAAGATGTTCTTTTTGGCCAGCCTGTCTGTGAGTGCGAGCGCGTCTGCATCAAAAGTGATCGTGAACTCATTGAAGAAACTGTCGTTCAGCACTGTCACGCCGGGAACCTTGGCAAGCCTATCAGCGGCCAGACACGCAAGCCGGTGATTTTCTGCGGCAAGCGCGCGCAAGCCCTTCTCGCCCAGCAAGGTCATATGGGCCGAGAACGCCAGAGCACATAGGCCGGAATTGGTGCAGATATTGCTCGTCGCTTTCTCGCGCCGGATATGCTGCTCGCGCGTGGACAAAGTCAGCACAAAGCCGCGCTTGCCGGTTGCATCCACAGTCTCGCCGCAAAGCCTACCGGGCATTTGCCGAACATGCTTGGGATCGCGCACGGCGAACAGGCCCAGATATGGCCCGCCAAATTGCAAGCCAACGCCAATCGCCTGCCCCTCGCCCACGACAATATCTGCGCCCATATCGCCCGGCGCTTTCACCGCGCCCAAAGCCACAGCTTCGGTATTGACGACGATCAGCAGAGCGCCCTTTGCATGGGCTGCTTCGGCAATCGCCTCAATATTGGAAAGCCGCCCCAAGATATCGGGATATTGCACGACGACGCAGCTTGTATCCTCGTCAATCCGAGCGGTCAGCCCTTCGAGGTCCGCTTCTGGCTGGATGCTCGGCTTAGCATCTGCAATCGCATCATCGGTAAACTTCGCCATGGTCTTGATAACTTGCGCATAATGCGGATGCAAAGCGCCAGACAGCACCACCTTGCGGCGTTTGCCGCGCGCAATCCGGCTGGCCATCGCCACCGCTTCCCAGCACGCGGTTGAGCCATCATACATGCTCGCATTGGCAACCGCGCAGCCATAGAGCCGAGCGACTTGCGACTGAAACTCAAACAGCATTTGCAGAGTGCCCTGCGCGATCTCTGGCTGATAGGGCGTGTAAGCGGTCAGAAATTCGCCGCGCTGGATTATCGTATCAACGCTGGCAGGAATGTGGTGGCGATAGGCGCCTGCCCCCATGAAGAACGCTGCGTCAGCCGCCGCCAAATTCTTCTTCGATAGGGCGCGCATATGCTTTTCAACGGCCATTTCGCCTGCGTGCATGGGAAGCCCGCGAATGGGGCCATCAAGCCGCGCAGCCTCTGGCACATCAGC
>CAZTFZ010000334.1:0-1730 GCA_964613105.1 uncultured Porphyrobacter sp.
TTAGTCGGATACGGTTTTCAGCAAGCGCCGCTCAACCGGCGCGATAACGCCGCTTAGCTCATGCCCGCGCTTTAGCACTTGGCCATGCTCGCCATACAGCGTCCACATGCCTTGCCGATTGCGCAAGGAAGGGCGCTTTTCAATCCGCGCATTGGGCCGTTCAGCCGCCCTACGAAAACAGGCAAAGGTCGCCGCATCGCGGGTGAAATCCATCGCATAATCGCGCCACTCACCAGCGGCGACCATGCGGCCATAAAGATCGAGGATGCGACCCAATTCTTGCCGAGTGAAACCCGTTTGGGCTGGGCGTTGGCCGGGAAATGGAACGATAGTGCCCGGCAATCCCCTGCCCAACCCATCTCGGCCCGATACACCGCGGCTCATTGACTGCCCGATCCGCTCCGCCGTTTCTTGGGCGAAGGCTCTTGCGCGCCCGCGATGGGAACAGCGCCGCTTTTCAGCGCTTCCAAGTCTCGGCGCAGGCTCGACAGCTCGCTTTCCAATTTCTCGATGCAATCACTCCGATTGCCGTCTTCATCCTCGCATTCGGTCATCGTGCCATAGGGGATGAATTCCTTGATCCATTCCTCCGCTGGGACAAGCGTAGAGCGAGCGCGAAAGCCCACCATGGTCGCGCCCTCGGGCACATCATCGGTAACAACTGCATTGGCGCCAACACGGGCGCGCTTGCCCACTGTGATCGGCCCGATAACCTGAGCGCCTGAGCCAAGAATAACATTGTCTTGCAAGGTGGGATGGCGCTTCCCGCCAATCCCATTGGTGGGGTTCGTCCCGCCCAATGTCACGCATTGATAGATGGTGACATTGTCGCCGATCTCTGCGGTTTCGCCAATGACGGTAAAGCCATGGTCGATAAACAGATTGCGACCAATCTTGGCCCCTGGGTGAATATCAATCGCGGTCAAGAAGCGGCTAAGGTGATTGACCATCCGAGCAAGGAAGAACAGGTCTGCTTCAAACAGCCAATGCGCAAGCCTGTGCCAACCCACGGCCCAAACGCCGGGGTACAGCAGGATTTCCCAGCGCGAGCGCGGCGCAGGGTCGCGTTCACGAACGCTGTCAAGAAATCGGGTCAAACGGTTCATCATAAGTCCGCCTATCTCTCCCACGCCGCAGCGATCAAATCAAGCGCGCCTGCTCTGGACCTTGTACCGCGCTTAGAGCATCGCGCCAAATTGACATGGTGGCCGCAGCCTTGCGTTCAAGCGATATTCGATCAATTTCTTCAGCCACTTGCTCAATGATGGCAAAGCTGCGCTCTATCCGCGGGACGAGATAAGCAGCCGCTGCATCGCCGAAAACCGCCCCGCGCAATTCAGCATGAAAGCTCAGCAAATCGGCGACCATGGCATCATCGGGGCTGCCAATTTCCAGCTGGAGCGAGCCACCAAGGCGCGAGGCCAAATCGGGCAATTGCGCTTTCCACGGGGCATTGTCAGCGATTAGCAACAATGGTTCTTTATCGGCTTGCGCTCTGTTCCAGCGGTGGAAAAGCTCTGTCTCGTCCCATCCATCCGCGCCATCGATAACAGCGCCGCCCCCAGCATTATTGGCAGCAGCATCGCCAGCATTTTCGGCAAACCATTTGCCCAAGAGCGACTTTCCCGAACGCGGCGGCCCCATCAAAATCGCAGCGTTATAGGGCCAGTTTTGGGGGTTCGCCAAAGCCTCTGCCACGCCAGCATTGGCATTGCCCAAGACGATCCGCT
>CAZTFZ010000335.1:0-1681 GCA_964613105.1 uncultured Porphyrobacter sp.
CGATCAACGCTCTGGTCGCGCAGATTGATGCAGAGCGGATCAAGGCGCAAACCCCGCCGGGCCTCGCGAGCGCAATCAGGGTGTGGCTGGTGTCCAATTCGGCTTGAAGGCCCCGTCAAACGTCAGGCCTTGACTAATAACTCTACATATGTAGTTTATAGGCATGCCTCGGCTTCCACACACCTCTAAACAAGCCATAGTGCTTTTATGGGCGATGCTTCAATCACCCGATGATTGGCAGCACGGCTATGCTCTGTTGCAAGCTACCGGCTTGAAATCAGGCACGCTTTACCCGCTCCTTATTCGGCTGGCTGATGACGGGTTTTTGGAATCGCATTGGGCCATTGAAGAGGGGAATGCCAAGCCTCGCCGTCTCTATCGCCTCACAGCTTCGGGTAGAGCCTTGGCAAATGAGCGCCTTGCTCGCCTTGCTCAAACCGATCAGGCAACGCCCAAGGGCACACCAGCATGAGCGAGCACATTATCGATACATTCGTTCGGCTGCTGACTAAATCAGCTTGGTTTCTCATGCCCGACGACAAGAAAAACTGGGCCGAGGCCATGATCTGCGAACTCGCTCATATTCCACAAGAGGAGCAAATCCGCTTCGCGCTCGGCTGTCTCACAAGCAGTATCTCAGAAAGGTTCAATCACATGCTCAAGACCAAGGATTTTCTATTCGCCGCACCGCTGGCAGGCTGCGCATTTCTGGCGATCATTTGCCTCGTAAATGGCGTGGAGCTGTTGCAGGAAGATGCGTCGCTATCGACAGTCCTATTCCTATTTGCTGGCGTTTGGAGCGCATGTTTCGCAGCCTTCCTCACACGCTCCAAGCAAGCCGCTCTATACGCAGCGGGGACCGGATTGTCGCTTTACTTTGCGGTGGGAGCGGCAACTCTATTGGGCGCATCTGGCTTTGGCCGCAGCGCCAGTTTCCTAAGCGCGCTGGCACTCGAAGGAGTTATCCTTTGTGCGGTAACACTGGGAGCGATTGCTCTCCCGATATTGTGGCCGAAAGAGCGGGCCTAACCCCCTCGCCTATTCGTCCCGGACCCGTTCAATGCTCTGGTCGCGCGGATTGACGCAGAACGGATCAAGGCGCAAACCCCGCCGGGCCTCGCGAGCGCAATCAGGGTGTGGCTGGTTACTCAGAATGAGGCGTTACAATGAATTTGACCATCACAAAATTCGCCGATCATCACATGGAAGGTGTCGATCTGCTTTGGCGTCAGCTTTTCCCTGATGATCCACCGCGCAACAGGGCTAACGCATCAATCCCACAAAAGCTTGCTTGTGATGACCTAATTTTCGTTGCCGAAGATCAAGACGGGTCGGTAGTTGGAAGCATTATGGCAGGATATGATGGGCATCGAGGTTGGCTCTATGCGGTTGCTGTCGATCAGCAGGTTCAGCGAGCGGGAATTGGATCAAAGCTTGTCGGCGAAGCGGTTGAGCAATTAAAGGCGCTCGGCTGCACCAAGGTGAACTTGCAAATCCGAGCAGGCAACGAGGCTGTCGCAGAATTTTATGCGAAGCTCGATTTCGTAGAAGAAGCCCGAATTAGCATGGGCCGCGCGCTTTAACTGCGCCGCAGGTTCAAACCCCCTCGGCTATTCGTCGCCGACGCGTTCAATATCAGCGCCAACCAATGCAAGCTTTTCTTCAAGCCGCTCATAGCCGC
>CAZTFZ010000336.1:0-1677 GCA_964613105.1 uncultured Porphyrobacter sp.
AGCATCTCATCGGTCAGCCGGTCCAAAGCAACGACGCTTTCCTCTGCGAGGCCCATGACTTGTTTTAGGGGCATTTCCACCCTGCCAAGCTCGACGCTGAGGTTGACGGACACTTCTCCCAGAAGGTCAAAATTTTGTGACACGGCATTCATTGGCTTGGTCCTTTGTTTTTCTGGTGCCATCACGCTTGAGCAAATGCTCATCGGCGCATGTGTGACAGGCGAAGGGCGATGTGATTGTCGAGCGTTCCAACCGTGCCCTGCCCGAGCACAGTGTCGCCGATTTTAATCGGAACCTCGCGCTTGATGGAGAGCGGCAAGACTTGCCCGGGCGCGAGCTTTGACAGCCGACCAAGAGGCAGTTTCACCTCTGCTAAAGTGGCCACAAGCTCAAACGGAATGGTGTTGGTCGACAGCGCATCATTATGGCTCTGGCTGTCTGTTAGAGGACTGGTTGGATCAGATGATTTGCTATGAGTGCTAGCGCCTGTTTGCGGAGCTACAACTGTGCGTATGTCGTCTTGCGCGACTGAAAACATCATTTCCCATGGATCGCGGCCAGCCTGCTCAATGGTCATTTGCGAGCTGACGCATAATCCGTCTCTTGAGAAAGGAGCCAGACGCGCCAATTTGACGTGAGCCGCGATCACCGGCTCGGCGGAAGCACTGCCGGTCAATGCGCCCAAGCTCCACCCAATTGCGCGCACGATCTTTTCCAATGCCAAGAGGGCGGATGGCGGAACGCTGCTTGGTTTGTCGTCATGGGCTTTGCCATCGCCGCCAAAGATGCGGTCGGTCAGACTGAGGGCGGTTGCAAAAGAAAAACTAACGAGAAAACGTGGAGCGCCTTCTAGATCGACGCAATAATGCACCATTTCATGCCGCAAAGCCTTTTCCAGAGATGCGGTTTTGCGGGTCAAGGGTTCTGCAGCGCTTGCAACCGGCGCTCTGCCAGCAAGGACGGATTGCAAATTCTGCCCCAGATTACCGCATAGCTCGCTAAGAAACTCGCTGATTTGCGTGTCGAACTCTGTAGATTCGCTTGCTGCGGGTGAAGTTTCCCCAGTGGTCTCATCGGTAGCTTGGGATGCGGCTTCGCCAACAGCATTGGTTTCGGCAAACCTGCCCTGACCCAAAAGCTCAGGACAATGGTTGGCGATGGGCCTTGCGCCGATGAATTCGTGGACGGGCTTCATTGGATAAGGAAGGTTTTGAAATGAACTTTATCAACGCCGCCAAAGCCCTCTTGGTCGGTCAAAACAGCGTTGATTGCTTTGGTCAGCCGCTGGTTCAAGGCTTCCTTGCCTGCGATCGTATAGACGTCTTCCTCGGGTGTTGACGCAAGCTCGACCAATACCGCGGATCGCAGAGCCAATTCGTGCCGTGTCAGCCATTGCAAAACCCGTCCATCGTGGCGGGTGGAAACCGCTAAGCTCAACTGAACCAAACCTGCTGAGTCCTTGAGATTGGATGTGAAGCTTTCCTCAAAGCTGAAATATGTCGTGCGATATTCGCTGCCGCCCTCGCCATAAACGGCCATAGCGCCATCATCCTTGCCAGCCGGCGGAGCGTAAGGGTCTTCGTCCCCTTTGGCGATTGGCTTAGGCAGATCGGGGCCTTTATCCTCATCCCCGCCGCCAATAAGTCCGGCTGCAAAAGCGCCATAAGCGCCGCCAGC
>CAZTFZ010000337.1:0-1673 GCA_964613105.1 uncultured Porphyrobacter sp.
TCATCGAGCTTGCTCACATCAAGCTCGCCATATTGCGCCAGAGTGAGCGTGCGCGGGATCGGCGTTGCCGTCATCGCGAGCACATGCGGAGCGCTTTTGCCCTTCCCCGCCAGCATCAAGCGCTGGCCCACACCAAACCGGTGCTGCTCGTCAATCACCACCATGGCGAGGTTTTTATAGGTCACTGCGTCCTGAAAAATTGCATGGGTTCCAACGACAATATCAATGCTGCCATCGAGCAATCCCATCAGCGTTGCTTCGCGCGCTTTGCTGCCCCCGCGCGATGAGCTGCGGCCCGTTAGCAAGGCTACATTCGCGCCCGTTGGCTCTGCCATTTGGCGGATCGTTTCATAATGCTGGCGCGCAAGAATCTCGGTCGGCGCCAGAAGCGCCGCTTGCGTGCCCGCCTCTACCGCTATCAACATGCCAGCAAGCGCCACCACCGTTTTGCCCGCGCCAACATCGCCTTGAAGCAGACGCAACATGGGCGCGTCTTGGGCCAAATCTCCCTCAATCTCTGCAATAGAGCGGGCCTGAGCGCCGGTCATTGCAAAGGGCAGCTCCAGACGATCCCGCAAAGAGCCATCGCCCTTCAAGGCTTGCGTTTTGCGGCTGCGATTTTCTGCACGCACCAGCAGAAGCGCGAGCGAATTGGCCAGCAATTCATCATAAGCGAGCCGGTCGCGCGCCTTCTCGCTGGGTTCCTTATGCGACGCCATCAGAGCCTGTTGCCAAGGGGGCCACTCTTCTTTCTCGATCTGGCTCGCATCGCTCCATTCAGGAAGGCCTGGCGCTTTGGCCAAGGACTGCTCTACCAGCCCAGCAACGCGCGGCTGCGTCAGCCCCTCTGACAGGCGATAAACCGGCTCCATGAGATGCGCCAGACTGTCACCGCCCTCCTCCAACACGTGGTCAGGATGAACGATTTGCAGCATATCGCCATAACGATCCAGCTTTCCCGCCACCCAGCGTTTCTCGCCCACAGGCAATAGCTTTTTGCCCGAATAAGACGCTCGGCCAAAGAATGTCACGACCAGCACATTGCCCGCTTTGTCTTGCGTGAAAATGCGATACGGCCCGCGCTGATTGCCCGAAGCGCGATGCTCTGTCACGTCAAGCGCAATGACGATGTGCTCGCCCTCATTCGCCTCGTCCAAAGTCGCAACCGAGCGGCGCGTAACAAAGCGTTCGGGCAGGTGATAGGCAAGATCGCGCAGCCGCGTCAGGCCCAGCTTGTCGAGCGGTTTTTTGAGCTTCGGCCCAACGCCGTCCAAGCTCTCGCTTTCGGCAAAAAGAGGGTTGAGCAAATCAGGACGCATAATCCGCCCTTTATACCCGCTTGCGCGGCGATGGCGAGTGCCCTACCGCGCGCTTTATGTCATCTACCCCCACTTCAAATGATAGCAGCGCACTTAGCGCTAGAATGGCTAAAGCGAAATTCCGCAGCTGGCATCGCGGCACGCGTGAGGCCGACTATATGATCGGCGGCTTTTTCGATTCTTTCAGTGCCAATTGGTCAGAAGAAGAGCTGGTTTGGTTTGAGCGTTTGCTGGCCGAGGATGATGTCGACATTATGGCGTGGGCGCTCAAAACGCAAAGCGTGCCAGACGAGTTCCAAGGCGCTCAGATGGAGCTGATGCAGCGCCTCGATTACGTCGATATTCCTCGCTAAG
>CAZTFZ010000338.1:0-1669 GCA_964613105.1 uncultured Porphyrobacter sp.
TTGCCTTTGGAGCGGACATAGACTTGGCTTGCTGGATCATCGCCCACCAAAACCACGGCTAGGCCAGCTTTGCGCCCGCTTGCCTTAATGAACTCAGCCGCATGGGCGCCCACTGTTTCGCGCAATCCAGCTGCGAAACCTTTGCCATCGATACGTGTTGCAGGCACGGGCTAGCTCGCACTGATGATATTGGACAAGACAATCAGCACAATATTCAGCAATATGATCAGCACCAGAGGCGAGAAATCAATCGCCCCTGTGCGCGGCAAAAGATTGCGAATGGGCCGCAAAACCGGATCGAGCAATTGGTTGATCGCATTGTAAAATCCGCTCAAAAACTGGTTCGATTGATTGACCACGTTAAAGGCAAACAAAAGCCCAATAATAAACTGGATAATGATTAGCATCACCAGCACATTGGTGAGCATCTCGATAATTTGATAAACTGTATAAAGCGCCTGCATCGGTGCCTCTTTTCCTTTTTGCTCGCTCATATTGCAAATTGAGCCTGTCTTACGCAAGTAAGACGCCTGTGGTTGTCGCGCAAGGTCTGGTGTTAACCAGAGCCCCCGTTAATCAGGCTCCTGCCGCCTAGCAGCTAGCCTGCGCTCACAAGCGTGCCAGCGCCGCTGGTCGTGAAAAACTCGACCAGCATGGCATGCGGCACGCGCCCATCGAGCACGACCGCTGCCTCGCACCCTGCCTCAACCGCTTTCACGCAGGTTTCAAGCTTGGGGATCATCCCTCCGCCAATTGTGCCATCCGCGCGTAATAGGGCGATATCTGCGGGACGAAGGTCGCTCAGCAATTGGCCTTGCTTGTCCAGCACCCCTGCAACATCGGTCAGCAAGAACAAGCGCGCTGCGCCCAATGCCGAAGCCAAAGCGCCCGCCATCGTATCGGCGTTGATATTGTATGTATGCCCATCCTCACCAGCACCGATGGGGGCAATGATCGGGATCATGCCATTGGCATTGGCCGTATCAATAACGGTGGTATCGACCTTGGCTGGCTCGCCGACGAAACCAAGGTCCAAGGCCTGTTCAATCAGGCTTTCAGGGTCTTTCGTCGTCCGTTCCAGCTTGGTCGCTGTGACGAGGTTGGCATCTTTGCCCGACAGACCGATTGCCTTGCCGCCAGCCCGCGCAATCCAGCCCACCAATTGCTTATTGATGGCGCCAGATAGAACCATTTCGGCAATCTCTGCTGTGGCTTTGTCGGTCACTCTCAAGCCGTCGATAAAACTGCTTTCAACGCCAAGCCGTTCCAGCATATCACCAATTTGCGGACCCCCGCCATGAACCACAACGGGATTAATGCCGACCGCCTTAAGCAGGACAATATCGCTCGCAAACTCCATCGCGGCTTTTTCGTCGCCCATCGCATGGCCGCCATATTTCACCACGAATGTGCGCCCTGCATAGCGCTGGAAATAGGGCAAAGCCTCAATCAGCGTTTGCGCTTTTGAACGGATTTCAGCAGTCATAGGGTCTTTGGCGCTGGGCATTGATTGCTACTCGGTCTTGTCAATTGCTAAGGGGCTTATGTCTGATGACGCCGCTTAGCCCGCTTGCAGGTCTGACGCAAAGAGCTTTGCACAGATGGGCTTTGCTCGCTGCCCGTTGAGTATAGCCGCTGTCCTTGCATTGTTGCCCTGGCATTGTTGCCC
>CAZTFZ010000339.1:0-1663 GCA_964613105.1 uncultured Porphyrobacter sp.
CTTGTCCTCAATGCTCACTTGCCCCTTGCTCGGACAGGCCCTATCTGCACTGCCAATCACTCTTACTCTCCAAAACAGACTTTAAGGACACGCCGCAAATGGCCGCTCAATACGCTTTTGTCATGAAAGACATGACCAAGACTTTTCCCGCAGCGCCAAAGCCGGTTTTGTCCAACATCAACCTGCAATTCTACCAAGGCGCGAAGATCGGCATCGTTGGCCCCAATGGCGCTGGCAAATCGACGCTGATCAAGATTATGGCAGGCATCGACACCGAATTTCAGGGCGAGGCTTGGGCTGGCGAGAACATCACGGTCGGTTATCTCGCGCAGGAGCCAGAGCTTGATGAAAGCAAAACCGTGCTTGAGAACGTCAAGGATGGCGCTCGCGATGTGGCCGATAAGGTCGACCGTTTTAACGAAATAACCGGCCTTATGGGCGACCCTGATCGCGATGATTTTGATGATCTGATGATGGAAATGGGGACGCTTCAGGAAGAGATCGACGCGGTTGACGGCTGGACGCTCGACAATCAGCTTGAGATCGCGATGGAGGCATTGCGCTGTCCGCCGTCGGATATGGGGGTTGAGAGCCTATCGGGCGGCGAGAAACGCCGTGTTGCCCTCACCCGTCTGCTGATCCAAAAGCCGGGCATCTTGCTGCTGGACGAGCCAACCAACCACCTTGATGCTGAAAGCGTCAATTGGCTCGAAAACCACCTTAAGGAATATGCAGGCGCTGTGCTGATGATCACGCACGATCGCTATTTCCTCGACAATGTGGTGGAATGGATCCTCGAATTGGATCGCGGCAGCTATTACCCCTACGAGGGCAATTATTCGACCTATCTCGACAAGAAAGCCAAGCGCCTTGGCCAGGAAGAGCGCGAGGAAAGTGGCCGGCAGAAAGCTCTGTCAGAGGAACTCGACTGGATTAGGCAGAACCCCAAGGGGCGTCAGACCAAATCCAAGGCCCGTCTGCGCAAGTTTGAGGCTTTGCAAGACGCCCAATCCGAGCGCAAGCCGGGCAAAGCGCAGATCGTTATCCAAGTGCCAGAGCGGCTGGGCGGCAAAGTTATCGAAGCCCAAGGCCTCACCAAGGCTTATGGCGACAAGCTCTTGTTCGAAGACCTCTCCTTCAGCCTGCCACCGGGCGGCATTGTTGGCGTAATTGGCCCCAATGGCGCTGGCAAATCGACCCTGTTCAAGATGATAACGGGCCAAGAAACCCCCGATGATGGCAAAATCGCAATCGGTGAAACGGTGCGGCTTGGCTATGTCGATCAGAGCCGCGATGATCTGACGAAATCGAACAATGTGTGGGAGGAAATCTCAGACGGGCTCGATTATATGCAAGTCAATGGCCACGATATGTCGACGCGGGCCTATGTGGGCGCGTTCAACTTTAAGGGCCAAGACCAGCAAAAGAATGTTGGCAAATTGTCGGGCGGTGAGCGCAACCGCGTGCACATGGCCAAAATGCTCAAAGAGGGCGGCAATGTGCTGCTATTGGATGAGCCGACCAACGACCTTGATGTAGAGACCTTGCGCGCTCTGGAAGACGCGATTGAGAACTTTGCTGGCTGCGCCGTGGTGATCTCGCACGACCGCTTCTTCTTGGACAGGCTCGCAACGCATATCCTCGCCTTTGAAGGCAATAGCCA
>CAZTFZ010000340.1:0-1661 GCA_964613105.1 uncultured Porphyrobacter sp.
ACATTCTCGACGCGGCCAAACAAAGCGATTTCGTCGGTAATGTCAAAGGATGCGCGCAGATCAAACACTTCATAGCCATCGAGCGCAGTCGTATTGGTGGCATTCTCAAACGCGCTGCCGACGATCCGCAAATCCGCCCCCAAGGACAGGCCAAAGCCAGTGTCATAATCGGCAAATAGAGTGGCCAGCTCGCTCGGACGGCGAGCCAGTTCATTGCCAGCGTTGGCGCCAGAGCCGCGATCTTGCGTATCGACGAGGCTGTAATGGCCTGCAAGGCGCAGCCCATCAAACGGCGTGAAACCTGCCTCCAGCTCAATCCCTTGGGCGCGGGCACGATCGGTGTTGTCGAACGTGCCGAAGGGGCGATTGTCGCAAATCGCATCCGTGCTGCCAAAGCAAGAGACAAAGCCGATCAAATTCTCACTATCGCGGCGAAACACTGTCGCGGCGAGGTGCAGGCCATTGCCGCCGCGAGCGCCGCGTTCAACCCCAAGGTCAAAGCTGGTGGTGGTTTCTGCATCGAGCGCTTCATTGCCGAAATCAGAGAACAGCTGGAACAGGCTGGGCGCTTTGAACCCCTCGCCAAAGCTAGCGCGCACCCGCCAATCATCCGCAAAACCATAGCTCACATCGCCGCCTAGGCTGAACGCGCTGCCAAACCCTTCGTGATCGTCGAAACGCCCCCCTGCATGAACCGCCAATTCGCCCAAGACCCAGCCAATTTGGCCGTAAATGCCAGTGCTTTGCGTGTCAGCGCCTGTGTCGAACAAAGTGTCAAAACGCGACCATTCATGGCTGCCGCCAAAGTTCAGCTTCAAACCGCCGATGAGGCGATATTCGGCCCGCAATTCCAGCCGCTCGCTCTCGCCATTGCTGGCAAATGTCTCGCCGCCATCGCCGCTCAAATTGACCCGCTCGGTATCGGCCAAAGAAAAGGTCGCGATTGCCGAGAGATCATTGCCGTAATAATTGAGGCCGACAGCGCCCGAATATTGCGTGGTTTCCTGAGTGTCGAGCGTATCCGCAAGTGCGAATGTGGGCGCTGGAAAACCGTCAATTTCCAAGTCGCCTTCAGCATAACGGGCTTGCGCAAAAAGCTGCAAATCGCCGGTCAAATCGGTGGAGACCTGACCGTTCAGCGCCAATTGCTCAAAGCCATCAGCCTCTGTCCCCGAAGCCGCAGAGGAAAAGCCATCGGTTTGAAACCAGCTTGCGCCAAGATCGGCATTGATAGGCCCGAAACTGCCGGAAACACCGCCTTGCGCTGTCAGAGTGTCGCGAGCGCCATATTCAAGCATGGCTTCGCTCGCAAAATCCTTTGCATAGGCGTCGGGATCGCGGGCGCTGATGTCGATCACCCCGCCCAAAGCATCAGAGCCCCAGATCACGGAGTTGGAGCCGCGCAAAAGGTCGATCTTGCTGGTTGAGCTCGCCAAAAGATTGCCGAAGTCAAAGCCGCCGCCGGGGGCCGCTGGGTCCGACACGCGCACTCCGTCGATCAGAACCAGCACTTGTTCGCCATTCGCTCCGCGCACGTTGAGACCGCTAAACCCGCCGATCGAGCCATTGCGGGTGAGCGAGACGCTGGGCACGCGCTGCAACACGCGGGCAATATCTGCGCCTTGCACGCTGTCGATTTCGTCTCGGCCAAGAACAGTAAC
>CAZTFZ010000341.1:0-1656 GCA_964613105.1 uncultured Porphyrobacter sp.
TTGGCGATTGGATGCTCAAATTCGCTCAGCGCCTGATGGGCTCCGGCGCTCGCATTTGGGCGATCTTTTCCATTCTGATCGGCTTGGCAGCCATTGTTGCAGCTGAGCTGCGCTTGGCTTCGCTTATTTAACGACTTCACCCTCTTCAATCTTCTCTCAATAAGGACATTTTGATAAAATGGCTGACATCAACTCCAAGCTCGAAATCGGCGTCACAACCGGCCCTATTCGCGGCAGCCGCAAGGTCCATGTGGGCGCTCGCACTGGTTCTGGCGTGCAAGTCGCCATGCGCGAGATTGACCTTGAAGGCGGGGAGCCTTCTTTGCGGGTCTATGACACCTCTGGCCCCTATTCTGACCCTGCCGCCAATATCGACATTCAAGCAGGCCTGCCTGCGCTTCGCCGCGATTGGATCATGGCGCGCGGTGATGTGGAGGCTTACGATGCCCGCGCAGTAAAGCCAGAGGATAATGGCCAATTGGGCCCTGACCGCAGCGGCGGCGTGCCAGCCTTTCCCAATGTCGAAAAGCGCCCCCTTCGCGCTAAGGCAGGCCAAAATGTCAGCCAGATGCACTATGCCCGCCAAGGCATCATCACGCCCGAAATGGAATATGTTGCAGAGCGCGAGAACCTTGGCCGCGAAACCGCCGCAGAGGTGATCGCCGCCAACACCGCTGGCTCTGAAAGCTATGGCGCGAGCATCCCAGCGCTCATCACGCCAGAATTTGTCCGCGACGAAATTGCGCGCGGCCGAGCGATCATCCCCAACAACATCAACCACCCCGAAACAGAGCCGATGGCGATTGGGCGCAACTTCCTTGTGAAGATCAACGCCAATATCGGCAATTCTGCTGTGGCATCCGATGTGGCGGCAGAGGTCGATAAGATGGTCTGGTCAACCCGCTGGGGCGCTGACACCGTCATGGACCTTTCCACCGGGCGCAACATCCACGACACGCGCGAATGGATCATCCGCAACTCGCCCGTGCCGATTGGCACCGTGCCGATTTACCAAGCGCTAGAGAAGGTCGGCGGCGTTGCTGAAGACCTCACCTGGGAAGTGTTCCGCGACACTCTCATTGAGCAGGCAGAGCAAGGCGTCGACTATTTCACCATCCACGCAGGTGTGCGCTTGCCGTTCGTGCCAATGGCCGCAAACCGAGTGACAGGCATTGTGTCGCGCGGCGGCTCTATCATGGCGAAATGGTGCCTCGCGCATCACAAAGAGAGCTTCCTCTACGAGCATTTCGACGACATCACCGAGATCATGAAGGCCTATGACATTGCCTATTCCTTGGGCGACGGCCTGCGTCCCGGATCAATCGCGGACGCCAATGATGAAGCGCAATTTGCCGAGCTTTACACTTTGGGAGAGCTGACCCACCGCGCGTGGAAATCTGACGTGCAGGTGATGATCGAGGGGCCGGGCCACGTCCCCATGAATAAGATCAAAGAGAATATGGACAAGCAACTCGCCGTCTGCGGCGAAGCGCCGTTCTATACGCTTGGGCCGCTCGTCACCGATATTGCGCCGGGCTATGACCATATCACCAGCGGCATTGGGGCTGCGCAAATCGGTTGGTATGGCACGGCGATGCTTTGCTATGTCACGCCCAAGGAACACCTCGGCCTGCCCGACCGTGACGATGTGAAGGT
>CAZTFZ010000342.1:0-1649 GCA_964613105.1 uncultured Porphyrobacter sp.
ATTAGCATAGGCGCGGGGCCCACTTACTCCGCTTGCTCTTCGCAAGAATAGACCAGCCGCTCGTTCGGGCGGGTTGGCAGCGTCGCAAGCACAGAGCCTTGCAAATCGCCAAGGCTGGCTGCTGCATCATCCGCGCCGCATGACGGTGCGCTGTATTCGCTGCGCGCACCCCGCGCTTTGTCCATCGCCGATTTGTTCAAGAGATAGCGTTCTGTGCGATACTCGCTGCGGGCAGGGTCAAAGCTGGCAACCGAGACAGCTTGCGTTTGATTGGGCACGAACACGCGCGACCATGTGCCGCCTGCATAGCCATATTGCGTGCGCTCATTGACGCAGCCCGATGGGTTCCAGACAAATTCCAGCTCCTCGGTGTCAGAGCTGGTGATGCGGCTGCGCTCTGGCTGAATAGTGCAAAGATAGGTCTTGGAAGCCGTATTTTCAGCTACCGCGCCTTCCTCGCCTGATCCTTCCTCATCACCGCCGCTTAAGGCAATCGCCACGCGGCGGTCGATCTCGTCAATGCCAGGCCGTGTGAATTGCAAGAACATAGCAAGCAAGCCTGCGCCAATGCCAAGAGCAATCAATGCCTTGTTGAGCGGGTTCCACCCCAAGACTTCATCGCCATCGTCATCTTCGATGAAAGGCCGTTTCTCAAAGCCCCACCAGACCATCCCTGCGCCCAGCAACAGCGCCAAGACGCTGCCAAACAATCGGTCGTCGCGCTCATCGCGCACGTGCATCTCGGCCTCAAACTGAGCGCGTTCGCGCAGCTCGCGTTGCTCTGTCGTCTGGCTTTCAAGGGCAGCGCGCGCGGCAGATTGCTCTTGTGCCAGCCGTTCCTCTTCCTCTTCCTCTAGCTCTGCAAGCGAGCGGCAGGGGCTGGCAATGCTGCGCGGCTCAACCCCGTTTTCGCGCAAGAAAGGAATAAGTTCGCGGTTCGATACGGCAAAGAAAAACTCGGCATCCGCTCCGCCAGAATCGGCCCCAAAGCTGTTGACGCCAAGCACTCTGCCGCAGCCATCAAGCAATGGCCCGCCCGAATTTCCGCGAGCGATGGGCGCTGTGTGCAGCACTGTGTGAAATTGCTTGCTGGGCCGCGCTCCGGCCAGAAACCCGCGGCTTTTGACAGGCGGCTGGGCTTTGAAAATATCGCTGATTTCAAGGCCCTGCGCTCGGTCAACATTCATCGGATAGCCCACCGAATAGCTCTCTCCGCTATCGCGAACAGGACCGCCTGCTAGCGCTAAAGGGGGCAGGCGCAAATTGCCGGTAATCTCTACAAGAGCCAGATCATTGCGCGGGCTGACAGCGATAATTTTGCCAAACACTGCATCCTCGCCCTCTGAAGGCACAATGCCAATCCTGAGGCTTGTGTCGCGCACCGCATCGCGCACCACATGGGCATTGGTCACAACGCGGGTGGGGGTGACGGCAAAGCCGCTTCCGTGGCTGACGGGGAAAATGCCAGCATCATTGCTGCCCATGATAACCACGCGGACAACGCCGCGCGCGGCTGCGTCAATATCGGCAGGCTCTGCCTTGGCCAAGCTAGGCATTGCAAAGGCAAGAAACAGAGCGAGAGCGGCGAGAAATTTGCGTGTCATTACCGTCCTTTGCGCGGCTTTGGCTTTGATCGCAAGACGCAGGAT
>CAZTFZ010000343.1:0-1631 GCA_964613105.1 uncultured Porphyrobacter sp.
GAGGCGGCTTGGCTTTCCGGGCAAAAATGCGCAGCAATGCTGCTAGATGCTAGGCAAGACGGCGATCAGCTTGCGTAAACCCTCGCGCCTTATTTTGAGCCGCCATGGAGCTTGAACCGGTCTTTAGCGCTGCGGTCGATGTGCTGCGATCCATCCCTCGATCAGGGATTATGATTGCCGCTGTGATTGCGATGATAACAGGCTGGCTCGGCTCAATCTTGGCGCGCCGCAAGGTTTTCGGCGGACGTTTTGTCAGCACGCTGAGCACGCTGGTTCTGGGCGCGATCTTGATCACCGTCGTCTTGCAATTGTCGCGCTTTGACCCGCGCCTCGACATTGCCGTCCCGCAAATTGGCCTGCCCAGCCAAGTGGTCGAAGGGGGCGAGACGCGCATCACATTGGGCGCTGATGGGCATTTCTGGCTGCGCGCCAAGGTGAACGGGGTTGAGGCCAATTTTCTCGTCGATACGGGAGCAACTCTAACGGCGGTCTCGCAAGATGTGGCTGATGATGCTGGGTTGGAGCCGCGCAGGGGCGGCATTCCTGTTCGCATTCAAACCGCCAATGGAGCGGTCGGGGCAGAGATAACCAGCATAGACAGGCTTAGTTTTGGCAATGTCGATGCAAGCGGCATTGATGCAATCATCGCGCCGACGTTGGGCGATACAAATGTGATCGGCATGAACGTCTTGTCGCGGCTTGCGTCATGGGGCGTGCGCAATGAAGGGGGCGAGCAAGTGATGGTGCTGGTTCCTGCCCCTGACGCCAGTGAAGCGGCCAATGAAAGAGGCCAGTGAAGCGGCACAAAGCGAGCGCTAGCGCTTGTGATAAGCCTTCCGCGCTGCCACTTACCGTGGCATGATTCGAGACGCGGACACATCCAGCTTCATTCCCACTGAGGGCATTCACAATTTGCGCGATTATGGCGGCTATGCGGGCGAGGGCGGGCGCCGTATCAAAAGCGGGCTGTTGTTCCGCTCTGGCCAGCACGTCGAAGCAACAGATGCCGATTTGGACAGCTTTCGCTCTTTGGGCGTCGATACGATTATCGACCTTCGCGGCAATAGCGAGCGAGAGCGCAATCCATGCCGCCGCGCATCGGATTTTGCCGCTGAAGTCATCGCATTTGATGGTGAGACTGCATCGAGCCCGCCGCATATGGATATTGAGCCGGGTTTGACTACGGCTGAATTTGCCTATCAGCGGATGGTTCGCGTCTATTCCTACATGCCCGAAAACCCTGCGATGATCGTGATGTTCGGGCGCTATTTGGAAGGCCTTGATGAGCGCGATGGCGGCAGCCTTGTCCATTGCTTTGCCGGCAAGGATCGCACTGGCATTGCTGCGATGATGCTGATGCATGTGCTGGGTGCGAGCCGAGAGGATCAGATGGCAGAGTATTTGCTCACCAATCATGCGCCAACGATTGAAGTTTTGAAACGCCAATCCTTGCCGGGAATGGAAGAGAAGTTGGGACAGAAGCTGGCCGAGGATGCTGTGCGCTCTTTGTTAGAGGTGCATGCAGACTATCTTACGACTTTCTGGAGCACGGTGGAGGCCTCGCACGGCTCGCTCGATGCATATCTTGCAGAAGCAGTCGGCCTTGATGATGCGCGGCGAGAGCGGCTTAA
>CAZTFZ010000344.1:0-1630 GCA_964613105.1 uncultured Porphyrobacter sp.
TTTGGCAATGACGGATGTGTCGAGGCCGCCAGAATAGGCGAGGACGACTTTTTTGCCGGTGGTCTTTTTCGTATCAGACATTTTTCTGCAAAGCTCCTGAATGCACGCGCCCCATGCCGATAAATGATGCGTTAGGAAAGGGTATTGCAGCATTTCTGTGCGATTTGTCAGATGAACATGATTTGCGGGCAACCCCTTGCGCAGAAGACAAGGCGAACCAATCTTTTATCGATAGACTGGGTCGGAGAGACACAAATGTGGAATAAAGCGCGCGAGCTTGCGCAAATGGCACCGCCAGAGCGCAACCGCTGGGTAGACTTTTTGCGCGCGGTTTCGATCCTAGCGGTGGTGTTTGGCCATTGGTTGATGGCCGGGCTTTACGTCGACGATGCAGGCGCGTTGCAACGCGCGGATCTGCTGACGACGCAGACATGGACGCAGTGGCTGACTTGGGGTTTTCAGGTGATGCCGGTGTTCTTTCTTGTCGGTGGATATTCCAACGGGGTCAGCTGGGATGCGACCTTGCGCAAAGCAGTGCCGGCCCAAGGGCAAAGGCAGGCTGGCGTTTACCGCGACTGGTTTGCAAGCCGGGTTCAGCGATTGATTGTGCCGACATTCCCGGTCTTGCTGCTGTGGGCGGGGCTGGCGGTCGTGATGACGCAAGTCGGGCTTGATCGCACCCAAATTCGTGACGCAACCGAAGCGGCCTTGATCCCGGTCTGGTTCCTTGCGGTCTATTTGTTGGTCACGGCCTGCACGCCGATTGCTTATAAAGCGTGGAAGCGTTTCGGCTGGCTCAGCTTTGCGATCTACATTCCGCTGGCACTGGCCGTGGACTGGCTAACATTTTCTGCCGGAGTGCCTTATCTCAATTTCACCAATTTCCTCTGGGTGTTTCTGGCGATCCACCAATTGGGTTTTGCATGGCGCGATGGGCGCTTTAGCAAGCAGTGGTTTGCGCTCCTCTGGTTTTTGGCCGGTTTGGCGGTGCTTATCTCGATCACTGTCTATGGGTTTTACCCCGTTTCAATGGTGTCCGCGCCGGGCGGTTTTTCAAATTCTCTACCACCGACCTTGGCCTTGTTCGCTCTGGGCGTGGCGCAATCAGGATTGGTGCTGGCGTTAGAGCCGCTGGGCCGCCGGATGCTCGATAATATCAATATCTGGACTGCGACCGTGCTGATGAATGGCATGATTATGACCGTCTATCTGTGGCATCTCACGGCGTTCGTGCTGGTTATGACAATCGTCTGGCTGGCATTTGGCGGGGCTGGCCTCAATTCCATTCCCGGCAGCGGCGATTGGTGGGCTTCTCGGCCCCTATGGCTTGGCGTTTACATTCTCGCTTTGCTGCCGATGATCGCGATATTCGCCAAGCATGAGCGCAGCTTTGGCCCGATCAGAGGCGGGCGCACTGTGCCCAAAGTGCGAGTTGTGATCGGCGTTTTGATGATTTGCGCAGGCCTAGCGGCAACGGCGGCAATCACCATTGCCAGCCCCGATAGCTTGTCGGGCATTAGGCTATGGGTTGTGGCACTGCCGTTCGTTGGGGCGGCATTGATGGGCTTTGGACCTATCTACAAAATGGTGACTAAGCAGAAGGCCTAGGGCTGCTTAGCCTAGCGACCGA
>CAZTFZ010000345.1:0-1628 GCA_964613105.1 uncultured Porphyrobacter sp.
GCCATCGAAGAGCAGATGCGCGCTATCATCAAGGCGGATAAGCCCTTGGTGCGCGAGGCTTGGTCGCGCGAAGATTTGATTGCCAAATGGGAAGCAGAAGGCGAAGCTTTTAAGGCGGAATGGGCCAAGGAATTGCCCGGCGATGAAGAGCTGACGGTCTATTGGTCGGGCGAGCCGCGCGCTGATGGGTCATGGCTCGACATGTGCCGCGGCCCGCATCTTCCATCGACCGGCAGGCTTGATCCGCAGGCCTTTAAATTGATGCGGGTTGCAGGCGCTTATTGGCGCGGCGATCAAGCCAATGCGCAATTGACGCGGATTTATGGGACGGGCTGGCTCAACAAAAAGCAATTGAACCAGCACCTTCACAATCTGGAAGAGGCAGCCAAGCGCGATCACCGCAAGCTCGGGCGCGAGATGGATTTGTTCCACTTGCAAGAAGAAGCCCATGGCAGCGTCTTTTGGCATCCGCAGGGCTATAAAATCTGGCGCGAGCTAGAGGCTTATATGCGCCGCAAGATGGATAAGGGCGGCTATCAAGAGATCAAAACGCCGCAAGTGATGGACGCTCGCCAGTGGGAGCAATCGGGCCACTGGGGCAAATATCGCGAGAATATGTTCGTTATTCCCGATGAAGTTCCTAATGTGGACGATGAAGGGCCGGTGATCAGCGGCGAGGCCGATTGGATGGCTCTAAAGCCGATGAATTGCCCGGCGCATGTCCTGGTCTTTAAGCAAGGGATTACGAGCTATCGCGATTTGCCGATCAGGCTGGGCGAGATGGGCTGCTGTCACCGTAATGAGCCCCATGGCGCTTTGCATGGGCTGATGCGTGTGCGTCAGTTCACTCAGGATGATGCGCATATCTTCTGCACCGAAGACCAAGTGGTTGAGGAAGTGCGCGCCTTTTGCGAGCTCGCTGACAGCGTCTATAAAGACTTCGGTTTCTCCTATCAGATCAAGCTAGCCACTCGGCCAGAGCAGCGCTTTGGATCGGATGCGGATTGGGACAAGGCAGAACAAGAATTGCGCGATGCTGTGGCCGATGCGGGCATGGCGACAGATGAATATGGTTGGGAAGAATTGCCGGGCGAAGGGGCGTTTTATGCGCCCAAGCTTGAATGGCATTTAACCGACGCTATCGGGCGCACATGGCAAGTAGGCACGATCCAATCGGACCGCGTTTTGCCAGAGCGGCTGGATGCCAATTACGTTGGCGAGGATGGCGGCAAGCATCGCCCTGTCATGCTGCATAGGGCTATCTTTGGCTCTTATGAGCGCTTTATCGGCATTTTGATCGAGCATTTTGCCGGAAAAGTCCCCTTGTGGCTCGCCCCGACGCAGGCGGTTGTCGCAACGATTGTGAGCGATGCTGATCCTTATGGCGAACAGGTGCTGTCAAAGCTTGAGGCTGCTGGCATTCGGGCGACGAGCGATTTCCGCAATGAGAAGATCAACTATAAGGTGCGCGAGCACAGCCTCGCCAAAGTGCCGCATTTGCTGGTCGTGGGCATGCGCGAGGCCGAAGAAGCTAGCGTCGCCATTCGGACCTTGGGCGAAAAGCAGCAGCAAGTGCTAAGCTTGGACGATGCAGTGGCTCAGCTTGTGAAGAATGCGACCCCGCCCGA
>CAZTFZ010000346.1:0-1604 GCA_964613105.1 uncultured Porphyrobacter sp.
GCCGCAGCAGAGCTAACTACAAGCGGTGAAATCGTTACCGTTTTGGCAGGCCGCTCTGACGGCTATTCCGACGTCGTTCTGGTTTGGGCAGCCGCCATCAGCTTTAGCATGATGAGCCTGTTTGCCTTTATCCCTGCGCCCTTCATGGATCTGTGGGACAGCCTCACCAATAGCTGGGGCCATCAATGGTCGACGGGCGAGCTTGCCAGCATGACCATTGCGCTTGGCCTGATCGCATTTGTCGCAAGCTGGGCGATTTTGAGCTGGGGGCCGCTGCGCTATCTATGCGTCCCCGGCCCTGTCAAAACGGCCCGCGTTCACGAGCGAGCGATCAAGCATTTCAAGGTCGGCGCAGAACGCCGCACCCATGGCCGCACAGGCGTGCTCATCTATCTTTCGATGAGCGAGCACCGCGCGGAGATTGTCGCTGATGAGCCGATTGCTGCGATTGTCTCAGCCGAAGTCTGGGGCGAGGCGATGGCCGATATGCTGCGCGAGATCAAACAGGGCCGCATTGCAGAGGGCATGGCGGCAGGCGTGCGCGATGTGGGCGTCGTTTTGTCGGAGCATTTCCCGCGCGGCGAGGACGATCAAAACGAGCTGCCCGATCGGCTGATTGAAGTGTGATGAGGGCGATTTAGTGGCCGACAACAGTTCTGTTCCCGAGCGCCCAATTCCTGACGCGGACGCGCCCGAAACCATCCAATGGCAGGGCAAATATGTCATCGCCAAGACGCGGGGCCGCTGGGAATATGTGAGCCGCGCTCGCGATATCCGCGCCGCTGTCATCCTTGCCGTTGAAGCGGGTCACGTTCTTTTGGTCGAACAATATCGCGTGCCAATGGGCCGCCAAAGCCTCGAATTGCCAGCAGGGCTAATCGGGGATGAAGACGGCGCAGAAGGCGAGGATGATTTGATCGCTGCGGGCCGCGAATTGGAAGAGGAAACCGGCTACCGCGCTGACACTCTTGAGGATTTGGGGACGTTTTATTCCTCACCCGGCATGGTCTCTGAAAGCTTCACCCTCGTGCGCGCGAGCGGCCTAACCAAGGTCAGCGAAGGCGGCGGAACCGAAAGCGAAAACATCATTGTTCACCGTGTCGCGCTCGATCAGCTTGCAACATTTATCGCTGAAAAGCGCCGCGAAGGTTGCGGGATTGATGTGCGCATGCTCATGCTGCTGGGTAAGGATATTCTAGCAGGAGAGTGAGTAATGGCAGCTGGTGTTGCAGAAACAAAAACAGGCCGCGTTGCGGGCAAAATGGCGCTGGTAACGGGCGCTGCGCAAGGCCTTGGGCGGGCCCATGCCAGCCGCCTTGCAGAAGAGGGCGCGCGCGTGCTGTGCACCGATATCAATGGCGATGGCGCCAGCGAGACAGCAGCGCTTATCAATGCAAGCTTTGGCGAGGGCACGGCTTTCTCTTGCCAGCATGATGTGACCGACCCTAATGATTGGGAGGCGGCGGTTGACGCTGCGCGCGACAATTTGGGCGGGCTCAATGTCCTCGTAAACAATGCCGGGATCGGCGTTCCGGGCAATATTGAGCAATGCGATTTTGGCGATTGGCAGCGCTGCTTTTCGATCAATGTCGATTCCATCTTTC
>CAZTFZ010000347.1:0-1293 GCA_964613105.1 uncultured Porphyrobacter sp.
AAGCCTCAGACCTCCTATGCCGGCAAACAGATCAATGAAGGTAAAAGCGGTCTTCTGGTTCTTAGCGGGACGGAATGGAATATGCTCGCCCATATTCAGCACTGATCGCAATCGAGATCGTGATGGCTCGTGCTCGCCATTCTCCCAGCCCCTTATAGTCCGTTCACCGACCTCTCCGAGGCCCAGTAGCTCGGCCAGTTCGCGTTGGGTCATGCCAAGCTCTTCTCGCTTGCTCTTGACCAAAAAAGCTGGATTTACATCGGTTTGTAGCATGGGTGCATTTCGCCTTGTGTACGGTGGGAGACTCACTGCCGGGTCGAATGCAGGATACCATGAATCCTGTCAATGACCCGGCGATCAACTGCTAACAGTATTTTGCTGCTCACCTCTTATTAATGTTCTTCCTTTGTTCCGCAAGTGGGGACGCCGGCGATGCATCCAGAATGGATCTGAAGTCCGAGACCTATTTCGGTTGCTCGTCAGAAAGCAGTGTTGCTGGGTCGCATGAAAGTGCTGCGGCTATCCTGCCCAGAACGCTAATAGAAGGATTTCGACGACCGCGCTCGATCCCGCCGAGGTAAGTCAGATCAATCTCGGCCTCATGGGCAAGTTGCTCCTGCGTAAGCTCGCGCTCAATACGCAGCCTTCTCACATTTGCAGCTACAACCTGATTCCAATCCATCTGACAGGTTGGAGCGGGTGGTGACTATAATCTCTAGGGAATATAGTCCCTATTTCATTGACAGAGCTAAACGACCGCGCATTGTGCTCAAATGTTTGATCTTTGGGCCTCTGAGCATTCGGTGCTGCGCGAAAAGGTGCTGGAGCATATTTTCGTTGCCGAGCTCTCCAAGGTGCTTCTGCTGGAGATGAAACTGCCATTCGAAATCCTTCGCGCAGAATTTGATGGCAGCGGCTATGATTTGGTTGTTGAAACAGAGAATGCGACCAGGCGAATTCAACTTAAGGCGATGCGCCTTGGCGGCAAACGTGCTCACGTGAATATCAACCTCGCACTGACCTCAAAACCTGGAGGCTGTGTCGTTTGGTTCAACGCGGATGAAGAAAATCTGGCCATGGGTCCATTCCATTGGCTTGGCCCCAGTCCTGACAGAAAGCTCGTACTGCCGGAAAGCAGGGCTGCTTTTCACAGCAAGGGCAATGCACAAGGCAGGAAGCTAAAGCGTGAAAGGCTGAGAACGGTCAACAAAGGCAAGTTTTGGAAGATAGAAACAATGTCGGAATTGGGTGAAGCTCTCTTTGGAACTTCGCCTAATCCGGTATGGGAACTTA
>CAZTFZ010000347.1:1303-1592 GCA_964613105.1 uncultured Porphyrobacter sp.
TTCCTTTTTGTCATGTTCTCGCTTTTCAAGCATGGCCAAATGTAGATCGCGTCCCGGGTTTCGTTTTCCAGTTTCAAACGCTGTATCATCATTGACCGCTTCAATGGCGATCCTGTCAATTTCTGCGATCGCCGATTGAATCTCTCTGAACTCATCGCCCAAGATCGCATTGGCGAGTTCATTCGCATCAAACGGTCGCTTTCCCGGCTCCATGTCATATGCTCGAGAGCAAAGTGCTGCCGCTAGATCTTTGTCACTTGTAGAGGCGGCCAATTCTGCGAACGACGCC
>CAZTFZ010000348.1:0-1574 GCA_964613105.1 uncultured Porphyrobacter sp.
ACATTGCCCCAATAGGTGCCAATGCCGCCGCCTTTAGAAGCAAGCCAGACATTCTCGTTCCAAGTGCCGACAATCCCATCAAGGCTGTCGGAAACCGAGTTCAAATAGCAGCTGATCGGCAGGCCGCGGGTTGTGCCGCCATTCGACAAAACAGGCGTTGCCGGCATGAACCATAGCCGCGAGATATAGTCATAAAGGCGCTGAGCATGCTCTGCATCATCAGCATAGGCATCGGCCACACGGGCGAACAAATCCTGATAGCTTTCATCGGGCAATAGATAGCGGTCGGTCAGCGTTTCCTTGCCAAATTCGGTGAGGTTCGCATCGCGCGCATTGTCGATCTGCACGTCAAACCGCCGGTCGAGCACCTTTTTGCTGCCGTCCGTTTCTGCTGCGGCCTTGGCCACCTCGGTCATGGCAGAGGCCATCGCTTCGCCAGCTTTGGCTTCCACGGCCTTTGCCTCCACAGAAGCAGCATCGGTCTTAATCAGCTCTTCGCTACCAGCATCTGTGACGCTCATATCCATTGCCTTTTTAGGAGCCGCCGCCTTTTGCGGGGCCGATTTAGGAGACTTCTTACTCTCAGAAGCTTGCGTCTCTAGCTCGAGATCCATCGCTGCTTCATCTCCGCTTCTCAATTCCATCACGCCTCACCAGTCTAACCAGATGTTCTACACATGTTCAAGCCAGCAAGATTGCTCTTACTAGCAAATAATCGGCATCCTTGGCTGGAAACTTATCCAGTATTTCCCCCCAAGGTTTTGGCTAGTCTTTGGCCAGCCTTTCGCCAGTCTTTGGTGCCCCAGAACGACGCTTTGCCCTGCTCGCAAGCGGCAAACCCGCATCGAAACAGGCCTTTACCAAGCAAGCTACAAAGCCAAATTTTTCCCTGCACCCGGAAATGGGTGTTTCAAGGTCAAATCCCAAGTCTTGTGTGTGATCCCAAGCAACTAACCACTAGATAGTGAATCAAAGCCTCGGAATGCGCAAGAGGGTTAATAAGAATAAACGCATCCAAAATGGCGTAAAAGCGAGGTGTATTGCGCCAACAAAACACCGCGACGCGTGGGAACTCCTGCACTTTTGCGATGCGCAAGCCCAAAAATGAATCTGCGAAAAAATTTTTGCGGGCAAAAGGTGAAAAAAGGGGGTTTGAATCATTCGAATCGGATGGCGCAACAAAAGAACATTTGCGCGCATTATTTTGACGCATTTTGACTGCGCATTTTCGTTCTGGGCGATTCCCGTCTATGCACAGCCCATGATGCAAAGCTCAAACCGCCTCGATGCGCTCAAATCCTGCCTCAAGGGCGCACAATTGCGGCGCGCTTTGACTGTATCGCTGATTGTTGGCAGCGCGCTCACCGCGATCAATCAGGGTGATCTGATCGCAGCGGGCGCTTATCCGCCGGTTTGGAAGATTGCGCTCACTTTTCTGGTGCCGTTTCTAGTGACGACCTATGGCGCTTATTCGGCGCTAACCAGCAACGCAAACCAGCAGGGCTAAGCAGCCGACCTCCTGACACGTCCCCCGGGCCCAATCCTGCGGCCCAACCCTGAGGTGAAGGCTCTAG
>CAZTFZ010000349.1:0-1546 GCA_964613105.1 uncultured Porphyrobacter sp.
AGCACATAGATACCGCCTTCTGGCAGTGGCTCTTGCCCCAAAATCGGCAGACCAATATTGCCTCCCATGCGGGATGGCAGACCAGCGGTTTCCAAAATATGATGGACCAGCGCAGTCGTAGTCGACTTGCCATTGGTGCCTGTAATGCCAACAACCTTATGCGGCGGCAGTTCAGAGCGAGCCTGAGCAAACAGCTCTATGTCGCCGATCACAGGAACATTGTGCTTTGCTGCATGGCCAGCAATTGGATGGGTGTTGAGCGGCACGCCAGGCGAAACCACAACGCCTGCATAGCCCGTTAAGTCAGCATCCAGAGGATCGGCAATGACCGCGCGGCCAGCAAATGCCTCGCGCAATTCAGCCCGATCATCCCAGACCAAGCACTCAGCCCCGCTCGCCAGCAATGCTTCAGCCGTCGCCTTGCCCGAACGCGCAAGACCCAGCACCGCATATTTTTTGCCAGACCAGTGGGTGGAGGTGATCATCTAAGCTTCAACGTTGCAAGACCCAACAGCGCCAAGATGATGGCGATAATCCAAAAGCGGATGACAACCTTACTCTCGCTCCAGCCAAGTTGCTCAAAATGGTGATGGATCGGGGCCATGCGGAAGATACGCTTGCCCGTGCGCTTGAACCAAAAGACCTGAATGATGACGCTGGCGGTCTCTGCAACGAACAGTCCGCCAACAATCAGCAGCACGATTTCGTGATGGCTGGCAACCGCAATGGCGCCCAAAGCGCCGCCCAAAGCAAGACTGCCAGTGTCGCCCATAAACACCGCTGCTGGCGGTGCGTTAAACCACAGGAACGCCAGACCGCCGCCCATGATCGCAGCGCAGAATATAGCTAGCTCGCCCGCACCCTCCACATGAGGAATGCCCAGATATTCAGAATAATCCACGCGGCCAACGAGATAGGCGATAATCGCAAAGGTGCCTGCTGCGATAATCACTGGCATAATCGCCAAGCCATCAAGGCCATCGGTGAGGTTTACAGCATTGCCAAAACCCACAATCAAAGTGGCCGCAAACAGGTAATAGAACGGCCCCAAGGGGATCGAGACATCGCTTAGGAAAGGCACATAAAGATTGGTGCTGATCTGCCCTACAATGATGTAGCTAGCGATGCCGGCGACAATGAATTCGGCCAGCAAGCGCACTTTTGCTGAAACGCCCGCATGGCTCGCCTTGGACACCTTGTCATAATCATCAAGGAAACCAATGAGGCCAAAGCCTGCGGTCACTGCAAGGCAAGCCCACACAAAGGGATTGCGCGGGTCCATCCAGATAAGCAGTGATAAAGACAGGCTGACCAAGATCAGCAATCCGCCCATGGTTGGCGTGCCGCGCTTGGCAAAATGGGTCGCAGGGCCATCCTCGCGGATCGGTTGACCCTTGCCTTGGCGCACACGTAGCATGTCAATCATGCGCGGACCGATCACCAGACCGATGAACAATGCGGTCAGCAAAGTCGCACCTGCCCGAGCGCTTTGATAGCGCACAAGGTTGAGGAGACCCTCGAATTCAAGCCACTCAGCTAGGAGATA
>CAZTFZ010000350.1:0-1520 GCA_964613105.1 uncultured Porphyrobacter sp.
TATGTGGTCGATATATCGGGCGCGTCTTCCTGCTTCATGCCCACAACGTGATAGCCAGCGTCCACGTGATGCGTTTCGCCGGTCACCCCTGATGCAAGATCGCTAAGCAAATAGAGGCCGGCCCCGCCAACATCGTCAATCGTCACATTGCGGCGCATGGGCGCATTGTATTCATTCCATTTGAGGATGTAGCGAAAATCGCCAATGCCGCTGGCGGCCAGCGTCTTAATCGGGCCAGCGCTGATCGCATTGACCCTGATCCCATCGACACCCAAGTCGTTGGCGAGATATTTGACGCTTGTCTCAAGCGCTGCCTTAGCGACGCCCATCACATTGTAATGCGGAATGACTTTTTCAGCGCCGTAATAAGTCAAGGTGACAATACTGCCACCGCCGCTGCCATCCTCGGTCTTGGGGGGCATCATCGCAGCCGCGCGCTGGGCGACTGCAACAAGGCTATAGGCAGAGATGTTCATGGTCATTTGGAAATTTTCAAGGCTGGTGTCGACGAATTTCCCGCGCAGCTCGTTCTTGTCGGAATAACCAATCGCATGGACAACAAAATCAAGCGTATCCCAGCGCGATTTTAGGGTCGCAAAGGCCGCGTCCAGCGCCTCCATATCAGAGACATCGCAATCCAAGATGAAATCGCTGCCCAGCTCTGCTGCGAGCGGCTCGACCCGCTTTTTCAGCGCTTCACCCTGATAGGAAAAGGCCAGCTCTGCGCCATGTTCAGCCAGCTTTTTGGCAATGCCCCATGCCAGCGATTTGTTGTTCGCCAGCCCCATGATGAGGCCGCGTTTGCCCGCCATCAAACCTGTCATGCTAGCTCCTATCTTTGCAAATTGTGTTGTGATGCGTCTTTAGGCGCGGTTTAGGGTCACGTCTAATTCTTAGGCGTCCAATTTGCCGCGCGGGTCGCTATCGTCGGTCCAACCCTCCAGCCGCTCATTGAGGCTATCGAGATCATCGGGCAATTGAATTTCCAGAGTGACAAGCTGATCGCCGCGAGCGCCCTTTTTGGTGGAGAAACCCTTGCCTTTGAGCCGCAAAACCGTGCCGCCATGGGTGCCCGGCTTAATCGTCATCATCACCGCGCCATCGACCGTTGGCAGCTTGACCTTTGCGCCGCGTAAGGCCTCATCGAGAGTGATCGGCAGATCAAAGCGGACATTATCGCCTTCGCGTTGGTAAAGCGGGTGAGCATCAATATCGATTGTGACAAGCCCGTCGCCATTCCCGCCCGGCCCCTTCTCGCCCTTGCCCTTAAGGCGCATTTGCGTGCCATGCTCCACCCCCTTGGGCAGTTTGAGATCAATGGTTTTGCCATCGGCCAGAGTGATGCGCTGGGGTGCTAATGTTGCAGCGTCAATGAAGGAAACGCGCAAGCGATAGGCAATATCTGCGCCTTTTTGCGGAGGGGCTCTGCGGGATTGTTGGCGGCCTCTTGCGCCGCCGCCGCCGCCAAATAGCCCCTCGAAGATGTCACCCAAATCAACATCTTCATTGCCAAAGCCGCC
>CAZTFZ010000351.1:0-1501 GCA_964613105.1 uncultured Porphyrobacter sp.
CCGGGCAGAAAGCCCAGCTTCTCGCCCGCTTCCACCGCAGGGCGCGAGAGGATCAGCCGCTGCACGCTGCCAGTGATCAGCTGGCTGACGGCTTGGGCAACCGCGAGATAGGTCTTGCCCGTTCCAGCTGGACCGAGCGCAAAGATCAGCTCGTCGCGGGCCAATTGCTGCATATAGGGCACTTGTCCAGCCGAACGCGGAACGATGGTTTTGCGCCGCGTGCGGATCATGACAGGCGGGCCGGCATTTTTGCCGTCCTTAGCGCGGCCAAAATCAAGGCCTTCGAGAGTGGGTTCGTTTGACATAGCAATCAGAGCATCAATCGCGCCTGCGTCCAAATCTTGGCCCAGAGCAAGCTTGTCATACATCGCTTGCAAAACCTCGCATGAGCGCGCCACGCTGTCTTGCGGGCCTTCGATCTGGACCTTGTCTCCGCGAGCCGAGATGAACACGCCGAGCCTGTTTTCCACCTGCACAAGATGGGCGTCAAACTGTCCGAACAAATCCCCCAAGAGCGACTGATCGTCAAACGCCATCTCACGCTTTGCTTTGCGGATTTCATGCGGCTGGATGGTCTGCGGCGTGTCTGTGTTATCAGCTTTTGAGTGATCGGTTTTTGGCGATGATTTACTGCCCATACTCTCCTTGCTGGAGCCGGAGAGGCATCTTTCATGCGACTCGCCCCAATCTTCATTGTTGTGGTGATTTTAAGCGCAGCGGATACAAGCGCAAGCAGTCTATCGCCGCGCTACAGCAATTCGCCCTTCATGGAGCTGGGCCGCGCTTCGACCATCCGCGCCTCGACCATATCGCCAATGGACAGGTCTTCGCCTTCGAACCAGACGCTTTGCAGCCAAGGCGATTTGCCCAGCCACTGCCCGTCAAACTTGCCCTTGCGCTCTATCAAGACAGAGCATTCGCGGCCCTCTGTGCTCTTGTTGAAAGCCACTTGCTCGCGCCCAATCGCAGCCTGCAATCGCTGCAAACGGTCATCCATTTCCGCAAGCGCGACTTGGCCATCCATCGTCGCTGCTGGTGTGCCGGGACGCGGCGAGTATTTGAAACTGTAAGCGGTCGCATATTTGACCTCTGCCACAATCGCGAGCGTCTCTTGAAACTCCGCCTCAGTCTCGCCCGGAAAGCCGACAATGAAATCGCCCGACAGCGCCAAATCTGGCCTTGCCGCTTGAAACCGCTCGATCAGCCTTAGATAGCTTTCGGCGGTATGGCTGCGGTTCATGGCTTTGAGCACACGGTCGCTGCCTGCTTGGACGGGCAAATGCAGATAGGGCATGAGCTTGTCGATTTCGCCATGGGCGCTGATAAGATCATCGTCCATATCGGCAGGGTGCGATGTGGTGTAACGGATGCGCGCTAGCCCATCCACTTTCGCCAGAGCGCGGATAAGCCCCGCGAGCCCAACTTTGCGGCCCGCCTCATCCTCGCCGCTCCACGCTGAAACATTCTGCCCCAGCAAAGTTATCTCGCGAGCGCCCGCTTC